>JAIPEI010000022.1 GCA_021737245.1 Deltaproteobacteria bacterium
ATGAGCGCGGCCCGGGCCGTCTCCCGCGTCAAGCCCATCGTGGTGCTGAAATCGGGCCGATCCCGCGCCGGCGCACGGGCGGCCGGCTCCCACACCGGTGCCATGGCCGGGGGGGACTCGGTGTATGTCGCCGCCTTCAAGCGAGCCGGCATCGTCCGGGTGAATACCATCGGCGAGCTCTTCGACTGCGCCGAGCTCATCGCCAAGCAGCCCCTGCCTTCCGGGTCCGGCCTGGCCGTCGTCACGAACGGAGGCGGACCCGGCGTCATGGCCGCAGACGCCCTGGCCGCCCGGGGGCTCGAGCCGGCCGTCCTGGAGCCGGAGACCCTGGACCGTTTCGACCGACTCCTTCCTCGTTTCTGGAGTCGAGGCAACCCGGTGGACATCCTGGGAGACGCCACCGCGGAACGGTGGAGAAAGGCCCTCGAGATCTGCCTCTCCGCCCCGGAGATCCACGCGCTGGTCATCATCTTCGTACCCCAGGGGCTCAGCGACGGCCTGGAGATTGCCGGCGTCCTGGCGGCGTTTCTCGAGAAAAAGCCGCATCCGCCGGTCTTCGCGGTCTGGATGGGGGGCGGCGGTCAGGCACCGGCGCGACGCCTCCTCAACGAAGCCGGCATTCCCACTTATGAAACGCCCGAGCGGGCCGTGGACGCCTTTACCTACATCCACGCCTACGCACGGAACCTGGAGATGCTCCAGGAGATCCCGCCCATGCTGGAGACCAACCTGGAGCTCGATCATGCCGGGGCCGACACTCTCATTCAGGCCTCCCTGGACGGCGGCGCGTGCTGTCTCACGGAGCAGGACGCCAAGGCGCTCCTCGCGGCTTACGGCATCCCGGTCAACCGTACCGAGCCGGCCGCATCGGCCGGAGAGGCGGTCCGGGCCGCACAGCGGATCGGGTTCCCGGTGGTGATGAAGATCCTTTCCCCGGATATCCTCCACAAGACGGATGCCCGCGGCGTCCAGCTCAATCTTCGGTCGGACGACGCAGTGAAGGCCGCATTCGAGAGAATCACGGAAAACGCGAGGGCGTACAAGCCCGACGCCCGGATCCTCGGGGTGACCGTCCAGGCCATGATCCGCAGGCCGGACTACGAGCTCATCATCGGGAGCAGGCAGGACCGGGACTTCGGTCCGGTGATTCTCTTCGGCATGGGCGGCATCATGACCGAGATCCTCCAGGACCACGCCCTCGCCCTGCCTCCGCTCAACCGGCTCCTGGCCCGGAGGCTCATGGAGGAGACCCGGGTCTCGCGCCTCCTCGAGGGCTACCGGGGCCGGCCTCCGGCCAACAGGGAGCTCCTGGAAGAGATCCTGATCCGCGTCTCCCACCTGGTCACCGACTTTCCAGAGATCGTGGAGATGGACATCAACCCGCTGATCCTGATCGGGGACCAGGCCTTCGGGGTGGATGCACGGGTGGTGGTCCGGCCCGCCAGGGTGGCGCCCCCCCGTCACCTGGCCATCAGCCCTTACCCCAACGAGCACGAACGCTCCCTCACCACGTCCGGCGGCGTCCCGGTCTTCATTCGTCCCATCAAGCCGGAGGACGCGCATTTGCTCGAGGGGCTCTTCCAGACACTCTCCAGGGAGAGCGTCTACTACCGCTTTTTCAGTCCGCTCAAGCAGATACCGCGCAAGATGCTCGCCCGCTTCACTCAGATCGACTACGACCGGGACATCGCCCTGGTTGCGCTCGACCGGCGTGAACCCGGCGGGAAAATGCTCGGCGTGGCCCGTCTCATGGGCGACCCGGACGGACGAACCGCCGAGCTCGCGGTCACCGTGGGCGATCCCTGGCACGGCAAGGGAATCGGTGCGGCCCTCATGGAGGCCCTCCTGGAGATCGCCGCCGCACGCGGCATGGAGCGGCTGTGGGGCATCGTGCTCCCGGAGAACACCCAGATGATCGCCCTGGCCCGGAAAGCGGGCTTCCGGGCGGTGTTCGACCGAGGAGACGGCCGGTACCGGATCGACCTGGATCTCACCGGTGGCCGGAAGGGAAACGACACCACGGCTACGGCCTGACCGCCCCCCGCCCGGGCACCCTGCCCGACACCCCTATTTACCCCGGCATTCAAACAGCTTACGATCTGTCTCGGAGATTCTCCGAAACGGGGCTTGACACGAAGTCCCATATCTTAATATGCTCGTACCAAAATTGATATCTTACCCGTTTCGTGAGATTCCCTGCACCGTCATCCTCTGCACAGGAGTTTCCATGCAGGCGTCCAACCCTCTGAATGAGCTCTGCCGATTCCTCTCGCGCGCATCCCTGGAGCGCCTCCCATCGGCGACGGTGAAGCAGGCCCGGCGCGTCCTGATCGACACCGCCGGCGTCATGGTCGCGGGGGCCGCCCAGGCGGAGGTGGGCGCCTGCGCCGAAAAGCTGAGCCGGGGCGTCCACGAAGGCGGCACCGTGATCTGCCCCGGCCGCACCGAGGCCTTTGCCCCCCTCGACGCCGCCCTGGTCGGCGGCATGGCCGGATCCAGCCTCGAGTACGAGGAAGGAAACGCCCGGGCCATGGGCCATCCGGCCGTTCAAATGGTCCCGGCCCTGCTGGCCGAGGCTCAGGAACTCGATGCAACCGGAGAGAGGCTCCTTCTGGCGCTTATCGCGGGTTACGAAACGGCGTCCCGTGTGAGCCGGGCCTCGACCATGAGAAAAGGCCTTCACCCCACCGGCACCTGGGGGGTTGTCGGCTGCGCCGTGGGGGTGGGCCTGCTGCACGAACGTTCGTCCTCCGACCTGGAAGCGCTCGCCCATCTCTCCGCGTCCTATGCCTTTTCCCCTTACGTCAAAAACTCCTTTGCCGGCTGGAACGCCGCCTCCACCTTCGCCGCCCTGACCAACCACCTGGGTATTCTTTCCAACGTGTTCCTCGATGCCGGTCTCCGCGCCGATCCGGGCGCCTTTGAAATGACCTTCTCCAGGTTGCTCTCCGAGGGGTTCGAGCCGGAGACCCTCTCCCGCGGTCCGGGCGATCCGTTCGCGATCGAGGAGAACTACTTCAAGCCCTACCCCACCTGCCGCTTCACCCACCCGGCCCTGGAGGCCTTGAAAGCGGCCCTGGGGGGCGAAACCGTGACGCCCGGGGAGGTGGAGCGCATCACCGTTCACAGCTTCGGGGCCGCAGTGCACTCGGGCGGGCGCCCGCCCGCCAATGCGGAAGCGCTCCGGTTCTCCGTACCCTATCTCCTGGCGGTCCTGATGCACAGGGGCGGGGTGGGCCTGGACGTTCTCGACGACGACCTGATCCGGGAGGAATCCGTTCGCGAGCTGGCCGCCAGGGTGGACCTGGTCCTCTCCGACGACTACGAGGCCATGCGCCCCGAGAGGAGCCCGGCCCGGGTCACCCTGAGCCTCCGGGACGGGCGGGAGCTCACCGGCGAGGTCCTGGACTGTCTGGGAGACCCGCCGAACCCGATGGCCGACGGGGAGCTCCGGCGCAAGTTTCTTTTCCTGACGGAGAACACCCTGAGCGGCCGTCAGGCCCGGTCGTTCCTGGACGGTCTCGAGGTCCTGCACGAGGTCCCGAGCGTCCGATCATGGATCCGAATGCTGAAGCCGGAGGAAGCCGCGGCATGAGCCTCGAACGAGTGGAGATGCTCCAGAGGATCGGCTCCCGCATCCGGGCGGAGAGAAACCGCCTCGGCCTCACCCTGGAGGCCCTTGCGGCCAAGGTCGGAGTCAGCAAGATGACGCTTCAGAGGATCGAAACCGGTGCCACCTCGCCTTCCATCGTTACGCTGACCGACATCTCGTTCCACCTCAAGCAGCCCATCGAGTCCCTGATCCGGGAGGGTGAGCCCAACGTCGTTCTGCTGAAGAAAGACAGCCAGGACACCTTGTTCGACCCCGAGAGCGGCATCCGGGTGCTCGCGCCAAGGGGCCTCGTCTCGGAGCGGGTCACCATCACGTGCGCCAGGCTGGACCTCGATACCGTGATCGAAACCCATGTAAACCGGGGTTTCGAATGGGCCTATCTGGTCCAGGGGAAAGCCGTGGTGACGGTGGGCTCCAAAGAGTATCCCGTCGAGAAAGGGGACGCCATCTTTTACGACGCGCACTACCCCCACTCCATCCATGTGCTGGAGACCGTTCAATACGTCGGCCTCTTCCTGCACGACGAGTAGGGGTGAAACCATTGGAAACCCTTTAACGCAACATAAGGAGGATGGGAGATGAGAAAGGCGACGACGATCCTGGCAGCGATGCTCATTGTCATGTTCACCTGTTCCCCGGCCATGGCCGAGGACGTCATCCGCATGAGGTTCGGGCATGTGGCACCGCCCATGCACGCCCAGCACAAGGCCTCGGAGTACTTCGCCCAATGGGTGGAGAAGGAGTCCAACGGCCGCATCAAGTGCTCCACGCACCCCAAGGGACAACTGGGAAGCCACATCCAGATGCTCGAAGGGCTCCAGGTCGGAACGCTGGAGATGGTGTCCGTGGCGGGCCCGGCGCTCACCGAGTTCGTTCCCGAGGTGGCCATCACCTCGCTCCCCTTCATGTTCCATACGGAGGAGGAGATGTATGCGGTGCTAGAGACCCCGGTCGGAGAAAAGCTCGCCGATGCCTTCGAAAAGCAGGGCCTCTACTTCGGGGGCATGGCCGACCACGGGTTCAAGGCCTTCCTGAACCGCAAGGGGCCGGTGACCCGAATCGAGGACATGAAAAAGTACAAGTGGCGGGTGATTCCCAACGAGCTCTTCCTGGACACCTACAAGGCCATGGGCGCCAACCCCATCACCCTGCCCTGGCCCGAGGTGTTCAGCGCCCTCCAGCGGGGCGTGATCGACGGCATCGACATCACCCCGAACGAGTGCTGGGGGGCACGGATCTACGAGGTGATCGACTATATGTCCCTATGCAAGCTGGGAGTCAACCCCCAGGTGTACGTGGCGAGCAAGCAGTGGCTGGACGGCCTGCCCGAGGATCTCCGCGGGATCGTCATCCAGGGCATGGCCGAAGCGGCCGAGTGGCACGTCGCAAAGATCCGCGAGGAGGACGCCACAGTGGTAATGCCCGATTTGGAGAAAGCGGGCGTGAAGATCAACCGCGTCACGGACAAAGAGCTCGCCCGGTTCCGCAAGGCGGTGGAGCCGGTTCACCGGAAGTGGCGGGAGAAGGTTGGCCCGCAGCTCTACGACGATACCGTCGAGTTCCTGAAAAACCAACGGTAACCCGCGACCGGGCGCAAAGCCCGGAGACGAAGACCCCGGTGCAGGGCCTCCCTGCACCGGGACCCGGTTCTTCGACCTCCGCCCCTACCGCCCGATCGTCGGATCCAGGCCGGCGCCGGCCGCGAATCGAACCTTGATGAGGAGGAAACCCATGCCCGGCAGAATCACCGTCCTGCTTTCCCGCATCGAGGAATGGATCCTGTCCCTCATGGTCCTTCAGATGGGGTTGTCCATTTTCCTCCAGGTGGTTATGCGTTACGCCTTTCACTCGGCCATCACCTGGCTGGACGAGCTGGTGCACATCGAGGTCGTGTTCCTGGCCTTCTTCGGGGCCAGCCTGGGAATCAAGTACGGAGCCCACATATCCGTGGACGCCCTGAAGAACGTGGTCAAGGGGCGGGCCGTTCACCTGCTGGACGCACTGAACCATCTCGCGATCGCCGTCTACTCCGGCCTCGTGATCTCCTTCGGCTACGACCTCGTGAGCCTCATGGCGGGCAGGCACCACTTCACGCCCACCCTCCGCATCCCCAAGCACTACCTCTACATTGTGGTCTGTGCGGGTCTAGGGCTCATCTGCCTGCGAAGCCTGGTAAAGGCCTGGCAAAGCCTGGCCGCCCTGAGGGCAGGCTCTTCGAGGGAGGCTTCGCCGTGACCACGCCGCTCGTCATCTCGGGTCTTGTCCTGCTCATGATCATGGGGGTGCCCCTGGCGGCCGTAATGGGAATCTCCGCCATCGTCTGTATCACCCTGTTCACCCGGATCCCCCCGCAGGCCGTGTTTCAGCAGCTCTATCAGGGCGCGGAGTTCGACCTGCTCCAGGCGGTCGTCTTCTTCATCGTTGCAGGTGCCATCATGAGCCGCGGCGACCTGGCCAACCGGCTGGTCCGCATCGGGCAGGCCGTGGTGGGAGGATTCACGGGCGGCATGGCCATCACCTCGATCCTCATCTGCATGTTCTTTGCCGCGGTCTCGGGCTCCTCGCCGGCCACGGTGGTGGCCATCGGCTCCATCATGATCCCGGCCATGGTCCGAAGCGGCTACGGCGAGCGGTTCTCTCTGGGACTCCTGACCTCCACCGGGTCGCTGGGCATCCTAATCCCGCCCAGCATTCCCATGATCATCTGGGCGGTGGTCGTCGGGGAGTCCGTGACCAAGCAGTTCCTGGCAGGCTTTCTTCCCGGGATCCTCATGGGCGGAGCGCTCATGGTCTACGCTTACTTCCAGGCCCGCAGGCATGGATGGCGCACCGGTCAGAGGGTGTCCATGGCCGAGCTCGGGACGGCTCTCAAGGAGGGGATCTGGGGACTGCTCATGCCGATCATCGTGCTCGGCGGCATCTACACCGGGGTGTTCACAGCCACCGAGGCGGCGGCCGTGGCGTTCACCTACGCCCTGTTCGTCGAGCTGGTGATCCACCGGAGCCTCAAGGTTCGGGACCTCATGCCCGTGTTCCGGGACTCCATACTGACCTCGTCCATGCTCCTGTTCATCATCGCCAACGCCTCCATCCTCTCTTACTACTTCAGCGTGGACCAGATTCCCCTGCGGGTCGCCGACTTCCTGCTTCAATACATTGACAACAAGTTCGTGTTTCTGTTCCTGGTGAACATCGGCCTGCTGATCATGGGCTGCTTCATGGACATCGTATCCGCCATGCTCGTACTCGGACCGGTGTTTCTTCCCATTCTTCAGAAGTTTCAGATCGATCCGATCCACTTCGGCATCATTATGGTTCTCAACATCGAGGTGGCGTTCCTGACGCCGCCCTTCGGCGTCAACCTGTTCGTGGCCTCAGGCATCACGGGAAAGGGAATCGTAGAGGTGGCGCGAAGCGTCATTCCCTACCTTCTTCTGATCTACGGAGTTCTCCTGCTGATCACCTATGTGCCCTGGATCTCCCTGGTCCTGACGAGGCTCATTCAGTGAGCCGTGCAGCCGGGCCGTCCCCTGCGGACGGCTGTAGGGGAAAAGACACCGCGTGACATCCGGCTCGGAACATACGGCGGAGAGATGCCTGAGCGTCTTGGTACCACGGAAGCAGACTGGAGAAAGAATGGCCTTTCATCGCCTCGACGAAAACGACATGCGAGCCCTGGAAAGCATCGTGAGCCCGGAGCGGATCTCAGCCGGCGAGTCCAACCTGCACCTCCACTCCATGGACCAGACCCACCACAAGGGCTATCTGCCCGAAGCTGTGCTCTGGCCCGGCTCCACGGACGAGGTCTCCGCGATCCTTCGCCTTGCCAACCAGAGAAGAATCCCGGTCACCCCCTGGGGGGCGGGAACCAGCCTGGAGGGCAACTGCTGCCCCGTGGCCGGCGGCATCGTGCTCGACTTTCAGGAGATGTCCCGCATCCTCGCCATCCGCGCCGAGGACTTCCAGGTGGACGTGGAGCCGGGGGTGACCTACAAGGACATGAACCGCACCCTGGCCCGCTCCGGCCTGTTCTTCCCGCCGGATCCCGGAGCCAACGCCACCATCGGCGGCATGATCGCCAACAACGCCAGCGGCATCCGGACCATCAAGTACGGCGCCACTCGGGACAACGTGCTCCGCCTGACCGCCGTGCTCGCGGACGGCCGGATCATCCGCGCCGGCTCGCGTTCCCCCAAGAGCTCATCCGGATACGACCTGGCGCGCCTCATCATTGGCTCAGAAGGAACCCTGGCCGTGGTGACCGAAGCCACCCTGCGTCTTCGGGGGATTCCGGAAGGGTTCAGCGCGGCCGTGGCCACCTTCGATTCGGTGCGCCGGGCCGCGGAAGCGGTTTACGGGATCATGGCTTACGGGCTGACGCCTTCGGCCTTGGAGATCCTGGACGATCGCGCCCTCCGGTACATCAACCGGGAAAGAGAGGACCCCCTTCCCGAGAAGACCACCCTGCTGATCGAGTTCACCGGCAACAACGAGGCCGGCCTGGCCGAGGATCTCGGACGAGCCCGGGAGGTCTGCGAGGAAAACGGCTGTGAGTCCTTCCGCCAGGGCGTGGGGAGGGACGAGCGGAACCGCCTCTGGGAGACCCGGCACCGGTTCGGCGAGTGCTTTATCCGGAGCCACCCCGGTCTGGACGTCCTGATCATGGACGCGGCCGTGCCACTTTCCCGGTTTCCCGATCTCGTCGAAAGGGCCGTGGACATTGCGGACGAGCACGGGCTGGAGAGCTGCGTCTCCGCCCACGCAGGAGACGGCAACCTGCATTTGAACGTGGCCGGGGACATGTCCGACCCGGCCTTCTTCCACAGCCTGACCCGGGCCTACGACGAGATCGTCACGTTTGCCGTGTCCCTGGGCGGAACGGCCACCGGAGAGCACGGCATCGGCATCGGGAAGCGGAAGTTCATGCAGTTGGAGCACGGCGAGGGGATGGAGGTGATGCGTGGCATCAAGCGCCACCTGGATCCCAACGGCATCCTGAACCCCGGCAAGGTGCTGCCGGAAGAGGTGGAGGGAAGCGGAGATATCCCATGAAGACACTGATGACGGGAAACGAGGCTGCGGCCATGGGCGCCAGGATGTCCCGGCCCCAGGTGATCGCGGCCTACCCCATCACACCCCAGACGAGCATCGCCGAGAAGCTGGCGGGCTACACGGCCCGGAAGGAGATCGAGGCCCGGTACATCAAGGTGGAGTCCGAGACCTCGGCCATGGCGGCCTGCATCGGCGGGTCCCTTTCCGGGGCCCGGGTGTTCACCGCCACCTCCTCCCAGGGACTCGCCCTGATGCACGAGCTGCTCCACTGGGCGGCGGGCGCCAGGCTCCCGGTCGTCCTGGTGAACGTGAACCGCTCCATGGCCGCACCCTGGTCCCTGGGCGTGGATCACAACGACACCCTGAGCCAGCGGGACACCGGCTGCCTTCAGATCTACTGTGAGACGGCCCAGGAGGTCCTGGACACGGTCCCCATGGCCTACGCGCTGGCTGAAAAGGCCCTGCTTCCCGTGCTCATCTGTATGGACGGCTTCCTGCTTTCCCACTACACCGAGCCGGTGGACCTTCCGAACCAGGAGGACGTGGACCGGTTCCTGCCCCGCCGCAGAGCCGATTACCGCATGGACCCGAACCGGCCCTTCACCTTCGGCGGCGGGGTGAGCGCCGAGGTGCTCTATGGACTCCGGAGGCGCATGCAGCAGGACATGGACGCCGCACCCGCCCTCTGGGAAAAGATCAACCGCCGTTTCCGGAAAATTTTCGCTCGCTCTCTCCCGGCCGTGGAAACCCACGGCATGGAAGGAAGCGACCTGGCCCTGGTCACGAACGGAACCATGGCGGGAACGGTCAAGGCCTACCTCCGGGACCGCGGAGCGGAGAAGGGCGTGGGCCTCGTCAAGATGCGCTTCTTCCGGCCCTTTCCCACAGAGTCCCTGCGCAAGGTCCTTGAGGGGTGTCGGGCGGCAGTGGTCGTCGACCGGGACCTCTCCCCGGGCGGGGGAGGCATCTTCGCCCAGGAGGTGCGGGCCGCTCTCCACGGAACCGGCCCCGGGATCCCCGTGGTGAGCGTCATCGGCGGGCTCGGGGGTGTGGACGTGACCCCGGACCACCTGGACCGGCTGGTCACGGACCTCCGAAGCCGGCGCGAGCTTCCCTTCGAAACCCTCTGGATGGAGGTGTAGGCATGCAGACGCTTCAGGCGGAAAACGAGCTGGTCCACCCCGGGAGCTTCTCCTGCCCCGGCTGCGGCCTGACCATGGCCTACCGGCACGTGCTCAAGGCCCTGGGCAGGAACACCGTGGTGGTCACCACGGCCGGGTGTGGCTCCGTGGTGGCGGGGTACTACCCCATGACCTCCATCAAGGTTCCCTTTTTTCACTGCTCCTTCGGTACGGCGGCCTCCACGGCCGCCGGACTTCGGGCCGGGCTCGACATGATGGGCAAGGAAAATACCCAGGTGCTGGCCTGGGCCGGAGACGGCGGCACCTTCGACATCGGCCTACAGTCCCTCTCCGGTGCGGCCGAACGGAACGACAATATCCTCTACGTCTGTTACGACAACGAGGCCTACATGAACACCGGAGTCCAGCGCAGCTCCGCCACCCCGCCGGGGACCTGGACCACCACCACGCCGGGCGAGGCCCCGGAGGACCGTCTCAAGAAAGACATCGTGGGCATCATGGCGGCACACGGCGTTCCTTACATCGCAACGGCCTGCACCTCCTTTCCCGAGGACCTGCGAAAAAAGGTGCGCCGCGCCCGAGCTATCCCGGGGTTCCGTTTCCTGCACGTGCTGGCGCCCTGCCCGACCGGGTGGATGTATGCGGCCAGTGAGACGGTCCACATCGGCCGCCTGGCCGTGAGCACGAGGACCTTCCCCCTCTTCGAGATCCTCGACGGGGAAACCACGCGGCTGAGCCCCATGCCGGACAAGGTGCCGGTAACGGATTACCTGAAGGCCCAGAGAAGGTTCCGGACGCTGAACGAAGAAGAGGTGCGGCGGATCCAGGAAGACGTGGACCGGCGGTGGTCCAGGCTCTCGAGCGCCGGCCGTCGGAAGGAGGAGTGAGCATGGTGGAGATCCGGATATCGGGGCGCGGCGGGCAGGGAGCGGTCCTGGCCTCCCAGATCCTGGCCGCCGCACTATTCGAAAACGGCCTGCAGGTACAGTCCTTTCCCTCCTTCGGCGCGGAGCGGCGGGGAGCGCCCGTTTCAGCCTTTCTCCGGGCGGATCCGGAGGAGATCACCCTCCGATGCGGCATCCTTCACGCCGACTGGATCGTCCTCTTCGAGGCCGACCTCCTGGACAACCCCGTGATCATGGCGGGCGCCACGCCGTCCACCTCCGTGGTGCTGAACATGCCCCGGCCGCCCGAGAAGTTTGATCGAAGCCGATTTCAACGGATCTTCTTCGTGGACGCCTCGGGGATCGCAGAGCGGCTGCGCTTGAGAACGACCTCCTTTTCCATCGTCAACACGGCCATGGTCGGGGCGTTCGCCTGTGCGTCCGGCCTGGTGGACATGGGCAGCATCGCGCGCGCCGTTCAGGCGCTCGTTCCCGTCAAGCGGGAGGAGAATGCACGGGCGGCCGAGGAGGCATGCGAACAGGTACGGGAGATGGTGGCATGACGAATCAAGCGGTGCCGGAGCACCCCATGGCGGCCGCCCGGGAGCCCACGGCGGCCTTTCGAACCGGGAGCTGGCGCTCCGAGCGGCCGGTCTTTGTGGAGCGGACGGCCCCCTGCAGCGAGGCCTGTCCCCTGGGCGAGGACATCCCGGCCATTATGGCCCTTCATGAGCAGGGCCTCCACCGGGATGCCCTGGAGAAGATTCTCGAGGAGAACCCCCTCCCCGGTCTCTGCGGCCGGGCCTGCTTTCACCCCTGCGAACGGGTCTGCAACCGGGCCCGTTTCGACGAGGCCGTATCCATTCGGGATCTGGAACGGTTCGCAGCGGAGCACACCCCGGACGGGTCCTCCATCGAGCCCCTGCAGGGAGCCCGCCCGTCCTCGGTGGCCGTCCTCGGAGGCGGCCCCGCCGGGCTCTCCTGTGCCTGGTTCCTCGGGCGGCTCGGGCACCGGGTCACGCTGCTGGAGCCGGGCGACCGCCTCCAGATTCAACGGGAGATGGGAGGGCTTGTGCCCGAAACGATCCTGGAGCGGGAGGTCGAACGTCTGGCCTCCATGGGCGTAGAGATCGTAACGGACGCTTCCACGGGTCCGGACCCGCTCGCAGCATTTTCAGAAGCCTATGACGCGCTTTACCTCTCTTCTCCCCTCCCCGGCACGGAAGGGCCTATCGATGCTTGCCAGGCACACGAGCGGCTGTTCACCCTCCGGGGGCTCAGACAGGCCTTGAGAGCCGGCAGGGAGTCCCTGATCTCCGGAACGGTGGCGGTAGCCGGGTGCGGTCCCATGGCCCTGGAGGCGGCCCGCCTGGTCAGGGAGCAGGGCGGTCGCCCGGAGGTCCTCTGCGGTGTTGCCCGGGAAGCTTTCGGCGGCGATGGCGGCGACCTCGAGGATGCTGAAGCCGAAGGAATCGATGTTCACTTCGAGTCGGGTCTCCGGGGACTGTCGCTGGAAGGCGAACGGTTCCGCATTCTCCCGGGCGGGCCGGAGGCGCCCTCGGGTACCGGGGAGCCTCCCGACTCCCGGAAGGAGGTGGAGGCCGATGCGGTGGTCTTCGTTCCCAACCTGAAAGGGGCGCAACCTCACTGGATTCCCTGCGTCCTTCCCTCCGGCCTGACCGTGCTCCGGGAACCGGCCCCGGCCGGTGATACGCCCGCGGCCGAACGCTCCCGAAAGGCGGTCCGCGCACTGGCGGCGGGCAAGCAGGCCGCACTGATCCTCGATTGTTCCCTTCGGGGGCGGGCGCTCGATGTGCTTGCACATGCTTCCCCGGGCAGGCTGGGCGCGCTCTCGGCCGAGGTCTACACCCGCCTTGCCGCCGGAGGGACGGAATGCCGGCCGGCCGATGTGGTCCGCTACGAGGACCTGAACACAGCCTGCTTCCGGAGCTCCCCCCGCTCCAGGCCTCACCGGGGAAAAGCCCTCACCCCGGGCCAGGCGGTCTACTCGGCCCGGCGCTGCTTCCAGTGCGGGGCCTGCACCTTCTGCGGCGCCTGCGACGACTACTGTCCGGATGTCTCCATCCGCCTCGACCGGGTGAACCGGAGGCGCACCGTGGATTACGAGCACTGCAAAGGTTGCGGCATCTGCGCCCGGGAGTGCCCGCGGGGAGCCATTGTGGTGGAGAGGGAGAGTGCCGCCCTCCGGGATGAAGGGTGAGCACGATGCGCGTGGGCCTCTTCGTTCCCTGCCTGGTGGATCAGTGCTTCCCCGAGACAGCCCGGAGCACCCGCCGCGTCCTGGAGAGGATCGGCGCCCGAGTCGACGTGCCCGGGGAGCCGGTCTGCTGCGGGCAGCTTTTGTTCAAGGCCGGCCTCTGGAGGAAGACCGTCCCGGCGGCCAAACGCATGATCCGAGTGTTCGAGCGTTTTGACCGGGTGGTCGCCCCGTCAGGCTCATGCGTCCACATGGTGCGCCGCCACTACCCCACCCTGTTTCAGGAGGATCCGGTCTGGCGCGACCCGTCCTTGGAGCTCTCCCGTAAGATCTTCGAGCTCTCCGAGTTTCTGGTCCACCAGTCGGGGGTGGAGGACGTGGGCGCCTTTTTTCCGGGCCGGGTCACCTATCACGACTCCTGCCAGGTCCTGCGGGGACTGGGTGTGCGGGAGGAACCCCGGCGCCTCCTGGCCCGCGTGCGCGGTCTCGAGCTCGTGGAGATGGATCCGCCCGACACCTGCTGCGGATTCGGCGGGGTGTTCAGCTTCAAGTTCCCCGACGCGGCCGGCGCCCTGGCCCTGGCCAAGGCGGAACGGATCCTGGCCACCGGCGCCGGCACGGTAACGGGTTGCGAGCCGAGCTGCCTGATGAACATCGAGGGGGTGCTTCGGCGGGCGGGGCATGGGGTAAAGGCTTTTCACCTCGCCGACATCCTGGCGGGGAGCACTGCCGGATCCCGGCCCCAATCGAATCATGGGACACCCTGAGGCGGACATGGACGTTCGAAGCGATCGCATACGAGAGTCGAGCCGCGCGGCCCTGGAGGACCGGGACCTCCAGAGGGCCCTGGGCAGGGCCGGCCCCCTGCTCAAGTCCATGCGAAACGCGGGCATGGCGACGCTGGATCGGCCCGAGGCGCTCCGGGAGCGCGCCCACGCGGTGAAGAGGGAGACCATGGCCCGGCTGGACGAGATGCTCACCCTGCTGGAGTCCCGGATCAAGGAGCAGGGAGGGCAGGTCCACTGGGCCCGATCGGCGGACGAGGCCAACCGTGTGATTCTCGAGCTGGCCCGTAAGAATCGGGCACGCAGCGTGGTCAAGGGCAAGTCCATGGCCACCGAGGAGATCGGCGTCAACGACGCACTCTCGAGAAGCGGCATCGACGTCTTCGAGACCGACCTGGGGGAGTTCATCATCCAGCTGGCCGGCGAGCCTCCCTCCCACATCGCCGCCCCTGCGATCCACAAGACCCGGCAGCAGGTGTCTGCGCTCTTTGCCCGTCATTTCGGGGCCGAGCCGACCGACAGCATTCCGGAGATGACCCGGTTCGCCCGCCGGATCCTTCGGGAACGGTTCCTCGCAGCCGACATGGGCATCACCGGCGTCAACTTCGCCGTGGCGTCCACGGGCACCATCGTGCTCTTCGAAAACGAGGGAAACATCCGGCTCACCACCTCGCTGCCCCGAACCCACGTGGCGGTCATGGGCATGGAGAAGGTGATTCCCACGCTGGAGGACCTGGACGTGTTCCTACGGCTCCTGGGCCGGAGCGCCACCGGCCAGAAGCTCCCCAGCTACGTCTCCCTGCTCAACGGTCCGCGGCGAACCGGGGAGCGGGACGGGCCCGAGGCCTTCCACCTGGTGATCCTGGACAACGGACGCACCCGGATCCTCGGGGACCCCGAGCTCCGGGAGACCCTCTACTGCATCAAGTGTTCTGCCTGTCTGAGCTTCTGCCCCGTGTACCTGCAGATCGGCGGGCACGCCTACGGGTGGGCCTACTCGGGACCCATTGGATCCGTGCTCACCCCGCAGCTCGTGGATCGAAAGAGGGCCTGCGACCTTCCTTACGCCTGCACGCTCTGTGGCGCCTGCGCCGAGGTCTGCCCGGTGAAGATCGACCTGCCGCGCCTCATGGTCGCCCTGAGACGGCGTTATCAGGAGTCCCCGGAATGGCCCGGACCTTCCTCCCGCGTCGAGAGGGCCGGCATGGAGCTTTACGCCAAGGCCCTGGAGCACCCCGCTCTTTACAGGCTGGTCTCCCGCCTCGCAAGGATCGTGCAGGTCCCCTTCCGGAGAGGGGATCGGCTCGTCCATCTCCCGCCGCCGTTCAAGGGGTGGGCGGCCCACCGGGCGGTACGGCCGCTCCCCCCGCGGCCGTTCCACTCCCGGAGCGCAGGCAGCCCCGGACATCCCGAGGAGGTCGAGGATGAGTGACCGGGATTTCCTCCTGCGCAGGGTGCGATCGGCCCTCGAGGACGTGAGAAGGGGCGAAGCTCTCGAAGGGGTGCATGCCTGGGCTGAGGAACGTCCGGGCACTTCCCGTTCCAAGGGCGGCCTGATCCAGGAGTTCAGGACGGCCTGCTCGGCCCTTCCGGCCGATGTGCGCACGGCACGGACGGACGAGGCGGTTCGGGAACACCTCCTGGCCGTCCTTCGGGAGGAAAAGGTCCGGACCTATGCGGCGTGGCGTTCCTCCTCCCTCGAGCGGCTCGAGATCCCCGGCTGCCTCGATGCACGGGAGTTCAGGGAAGCAGGGGCCGACCGGCCCACCATGTTGAACGGTGACGGATCCACGGGCTTCAAGGCCGCCACGGCGGACGCGGACGCGGGAATCACCGGGGCGGACTTCGGCCTGGCTGACACCGGGACCCTGGTTCTCGAGGCCGGCCCCGGCCGTGAGCGCAGCCTCTCCCTGCTTCCCCCTGTTCACGTGGCCGTCCTGTGCGCGGAGAACATCCTTGCGAGCACCTTCGACCTCCTGGCCGGGCCCCTTTCCTCCTGGAACGGCCCGGGCCCCGGGCGATCCAATGTGACCCTGATCACGGGCTCCAGCAAGACCGCGGACATCGAGATGGAGCTGGTGCACGGCGTCCATGGACCCGGCCGTCTTTACGTGATCCTGCGGGTCTGAGTGTCTCACGGAGGGCCCCATACGCCGCACCGTCCGGAAACCCGAGGCAGCGTTCGCTCCGGAGATCCCCATGTCCTTCGAATACTTTCTGATTTACACCATCCTCCTCCTGGCCTGCTTTCTGCACGGCGTCACCGGGTTCGGCTCCGCCCTGGTGGCGCTCCCCCTGCTGGCCATGATCCTGGACGTCAAGACGGCGATTCCCCTCGTCGTCCTGGTGGCCGGCACCATGAACTTCGTGCTCCTGATCCAGCTGTGGCCCCATGTGCGGTGGGACCGCGTCCGTCCCCTTCTCATCGGGGCCCTTCCGGGGATCCTGCTGGGGGTGTTATTTCTGAAGCGGGTGGACGAGACCTCGATCCGGCTCGTCCCCGGTGCGGTGCTCGTCGTGTACGCGGCGTATGGCCTCTTGTTTCGGCCCTCTGCGAGGGGGGTGCCGGAGGTCTGGGCGTACCTGTTCGGGTTCCTTGCCGGAGGACTCGGCGGGGCATTCAGCATCATCGGGCCGCCCGTGGTGGCCTACGTCTCCCCCCAGCCCTGGGACAAGCACGAAGTCAAGGCCATGCTCCAGGGGTTCTTCTTCCTGGCGGGCGCCCTGGTGATCGGGCTGTACGTCTACATGGGGGTCGCCACCCTGGACGTGTTCTTTCTCTACCTCCCCGGCCTGCCCCTCCTGTTCCTCGGATGGTGGCTCGGATCGAACCTCTACGGAAGGATTCCGGAAGCATTCTACCGAAAGGCCGTCCTGGCGCTTCTGGGCTGCATGGGCGTCGCCATGGTCTGGCAGGCCGGCCTCTGATCCATTGCCTTTACAAGGTGTAAAATATCCCGACACCCTGCGCGCGCTTCTCTTTTTCCCCCGATCACATCCCCAAAAATCCCACGATAATTCAATAGCATGAAAGCACACCCCCTCGCCCGGCCGTGGCACACCCATTGCTAGATCGGAAGGCAGCCTGAACCGCTCACCCCGTTCTCTCCTTCCGCAGCCCTTCCTCTCTCGAGGGGAAGGAGGGCCTTCCTGATCCGGAAATCGAGAAGAGGAGCGCGATGAATGTCGGGCCGGAGCATGAATCGAAGGGAAAGCCCTTCGATGGAATCACCACGAAGGAAAAACAAATCGCTTCGAGGGTTCCAATGTCGAACGGACGAATCGCAGCGGCGGGCGAGCCATGGTCCAAGAAGCGTTCACGGTCCTGATTGCCGACCGGAATCCCCACGTCCGGGAGTTCTTGCGACGGGAGTTTCTGAACGAAGGGTACCGCGTTCTGACGGCGAAGAACGGAAGGGAAGTCCTCAAGCAGGTTTACAAGCCCGGTCCCCTGGACGTCCTCGTGCTTGACCTGGACCTGCCGGACACCAATGGATCGGACCTCCTGGACATTCTTCAGGATCGGATCCCGACCCTTCCCCTCGTGCTCCACGCCTTTACCCCGGATGGCAGCCGCGAGGACGCCTTCATGAAGGCGAATGCATTTGTGGAAAAGCGGGGAAACAGCGTAGATCGTCTCAAGAAAGTCGTGCGGGACCTGCTGACCGCAGGGAAGAAGACGCCTTCGGAGGTGATGGAACCCAAACCCGGCATTGAATCTTCGACGGAGCGATCCAGGACATGAAACGGCGCAAAGGCGATGGGCTGGAAACAGCTTCCCACGTACACTGGAGACTCAGGTGATGGGGAGACGGCCGGCAGAAACAGCCCCGGACCACGACGCCCTGCTGCGCACGCGGGCCATGACCATCATTTTCGTCTCTATCATTCCCATGCTCCTCATCAGCGGTCTGATCCTCTACCAGTTTCACCGATCCTACCGGGAGAAGGCATACGCGCACCTGGAAACCCTCGTCAAGAAGCACAAGCAGAACATCGACAGCTTTTTGAGAGAAAAGTCCGGCGACATTCGCTTCCTGGCCCGAACCTTCAGCTTCGAGGAGATGAGCCAGGAGTCCTTTCTGCGGGATCGACTGGAAACGCTCCAGAAGGAGTTCGACAACGTGTTCGTGGATCTCGGCGTGATCAACGCCCGGGGCATCCAGGTCGCCTATGCCGGCCCCTTCAAGCTTGGTCGCGCGCTCTACATGGATGCCGGCTGGTTCCAGGAGGCCACGAAACGGGAGGTGGTGATCAGCGACGTGTTTCTGGGGCTGCGCGGCCTTCCCCACTTCATCGTGGCCGTGAGGGAAAACCATAACGGGATGAGCTGGATCCTACGGTCCACCATAGACTTCGTGGCCTTCAACGACC
>JAIPEI010000023.1 GCA_021737245.1 Deltaproteobacteria bacterium
CGAACCGGCGGACATCCCCGAAGAGCATGGGGGAAACGACCCCGCAACGACCGCCTGCACCCTGGCGGGGGAAAAGGCGCGGGCGATCCGCAGCCGCTTCTCCGGGCAGTGGATCCTGGGAGCGGACACCGTGGTCGTCCTGGAGGGCGCGGTCCTGGGCAAGCCCCGGAACCGCGACGACGCCCGCGCCATGCTCGAACGGCTCGGCGGGCGGGATCACCGGGTCGTCACCGGCTTCTCCATCCTCTCGCCTTCCGGCGAAGAGGTCCATGGCGAGTCCGTGGCCACGATCGTGCGGTTCAGGCCGCTCGACAGGTTGGAGATCGAGGGGTACCTCGCCACGGGCGAGCCCTTCGGCAAGGCGGGAAGCTACGCGATTCAGGGCATCGGGGCCTTCATGGTGGCATCCATCTCGGGGTCCTACACCAACGTGGTGGGGCTCCCTCTCTGCGCCGTGATTCGGGCGCTGCTCGATGCGGGCGCTCTGGAGCGATTCCCCCTCCCGGCCTAGTTTCCATCCAGAAAGGGTCTTTTTTACCAATCTCATCGTCGATCAGCGAGGTTCCTTGTGCGGCGTACTCCAGTACGCCTCCGCGTCACCTCTCGATCTCCTTGATCTTGACAAAAAATCCTCCTTTCTGAATCGCAAACTCAGCAATGCCCAAAATTCGTTTAAGGCCTCCAGCCTGGCTTCCGTCCAGAAAGGGTCTTTATAAGGATCCCCCGGCGCGCATCCTCTGGCGCACAATCTCCGAAAGAATGGCCCCGGCAGCCACGGCCACATTGAGAGACGCCACCCTTCCGGAACCCGGTATCGCCACGATCTCGTGGCAGTGCGCCCGCACGTTCGGGGCCAGCCCGCGGTCCTCGCTCCCCACCACGAGCACGGTGTCCCGGACCCAGTCGAACCCATACACGTCGGCCGCGGCCTCCCCGGCCGCTCCGATGATCCAGAACCCCGCTTGATCGAGCCGATCCAGGGCGCGGACCAGGTTGACCTCCCTGGCCACGGGAAGGAGAAGGCTCGCTC
Source organism: Deltaproteobacteria bacterium (assembly GCA_021737245.1). Lineage (GTDB taxonomy): Bacteria > Desulfobacterota > DSM-4660 > Desulfatiglandales > HGW-15 > JAIPEI01. The sequence continues at coordinate 1,031 of JAIPEI010000023.1, forward strand.
CGGCGGATCGCTTGGCCACACGCTCTCCGAGACCCGCGGCACGGTCCCGGGGGATGACAAGGCCTGCTGCACCGAAAAAAGCAGCGGTCCGGATAAGCGCCCCCAGGTTGCCCTCGTCCGTGATGTGATCCGCCGCCACCAGCAGGCCCCGGCCCGGCGTCTTCAGGGACGCCTCCACCAACTCCTCGAGATCTGCATACTCCGGAGCCTGAACAACGGCCGCGAAACCCTGGTGGGCCGTGTCCGGGAAACGGTCGTCGAGCTCCCCGGCGGTCCGGCTCCGGATCGGAACGTCCCCGTCCTCCGCCAGGCTCAGAACCGTCCGGGCCCGCTTGCTCCGGCGGTCCCCGGCGATCCAGACCTCCATCACGCCGCAGCCCGGCCGGGACAGGGCCTCGCACACGGGGTGGTACCCGGGGATGAGGTAAGGTTCCCGCCTGCGGCTCATGGGGTTTCGCCCGCCTGTTCCTTCGGGGCCCTCTTTTCTCCGAAGTCGAACCCGGTCCTCAGCTGGTGGAGCCTCCGCCGGGTTCGGCACCGGTCGGCCCGGATGATGGAGGCCATCTCCTCGACGGCCTCCGTCAAGCGGTCGTTCACCACCAGGTAGTCGTAATGGGGCGCTCGACGGATCTCCGCCGATGCCCTCTCGATCCGCCTGGCCACAGCCGCGGGGTCGTCCGTACCCCGCCCGCGGAGGCGTCGCTCCAAAACCTCCATGGAGGGAGGCAGGACGAACACAAGGATGCAGCTCTTCACGGCCCTGCGCATGCTCGCCGCACCCTGCACATCCAGGTCCATGATCACGTCCAGGCCCCGGGAAGTCTTGTTCTCGAGCTCGCTGAACGAGGTGCCGTAATAGTCCCCGAACACCTCGGCCCACTCGGCGAACTCGTTCCGGGCGATCATGGCGCGGAAGGCGTCCGGGTCCACGAAGTGATACTCCACTCCGTCGGTCTCCACTCCCCTGGGCCTGCGGCTGGTATGGGAGACGGAGTAGCCCAGACGATCCACGCGCTTCCGGATATCCCGAATGATCGTGGACTTGCCCGCACCCGAAGGCCCCGAGATCACGAAAATGCGGCCGATCATTCTACTCCTCGAAATCTTCCCTGCTCAAGGCGCCGTCCGGGCTGAATCGCTGGGCGATGGTCTCGGACTGGATCGCCGAAAGGATCACGTGGTTGCTGTCCGTGATGATGACCGAGCGGGTCTTTCGGCCCTGGGTCGCATCGACGAGCCTTCGGTCCTCCCGCGCCTCGTCCCGCAGCCGCTTGACCGGCGCCGTATTGGGAGAGATGATGGCAACGACGCGGCGCGACACTACGGAGTTTCCGAAACCGATATTCAACAGCTTGGGGCTCATGCCGTTCACTCCTTTTGATCCCCTGGTTGGTTGCCGGCCCGGGACTCCGGCCTGGGTTGCCTGAGCGCAGGTCTTGGATCGAATAACCGTATAAAAAAATGCGAATCGCGCGGACGCCGCGGGAACGGCAGAAAAACGACGAGGGACGATGAGCGGGAACCGGCTACTCCACGTTCTGCACCTGCTCCCTCAGCTTCTCCAGCTCCCCCTTGACCTCCACCACGGCCGCCGAGATGGACGCGTCCGAGGCCTTGGAGCTGATGGTGTTGGCCTCCCGGTTCATCTCCTGGAGCAGGAATTCCAGGCGGCGCCCCACCGGCTCGTCCACGTCCAGGTACCGCTCGAACTGATTCAGGTGACTGCGGCTTCGGACGATCTCCTCGGTGATGTCGCACCGTCCCGCGAACATCGCCACCTCCTGGGCGAGGCGGTTTTCGTCCAACTGGAGGCCCTCGGCGACTGCGGAGATCCTCTCCCGGAGCCGTCTGCGGTACTCCTCCACCACCAGGGGCGCCCGGCTCTCGATCTGCTCCAGGTAGTTCCCAACCATGCTGATGCGAAGGCGGAAGTCGTCTTCGATGGCCCGGCCTTCCTCGACGCGCATTCGGTCCATGGCCCCGAGGGCCTCTGACAGCGCCTCCAGGGCGTACCCTTTCAGGCCTTCCGCGTCCCGCTCAACCGGGCGCACCAGAACCACGTCCCGGAACTGACACAAGGTCTCGGCGCGGACGAGGGGATCCGCCCCGAACCGCTCCTGGAGCTCACGGAATACCCGGACATAGGCCTGGGCCAGGGGAACGTTCAGCTCGACCTCCACGTCGGCCTGCTCTTCCCTCGCCTCGAGCTGGAATCCGACCTCGACCCGGCCCCGCCCGACGGCCGCAGCCACCCGGGCCCGCAGCAGCTCCTCCAGCGGCTGGACCGGTCTGGGAAGACGCATCACGACATCCCGGAAGCGGTGGTTCACGCTTCGGATCTCCACGTTGATCAGTGCGTCTCCGGCCGCCGCCTCGCCGCGGCCGAACGCCGTCATGCTCCTGATCATGATGACATTCCTTTCTCCGGGGGCCCGAATCCCCTGAGCTGCATCTTGTACCGGGCCCTGACTTCGTTGAACATCTCGATCACCTTGGGGTCGGCATAGTCGGGATAGGTCCAGGGCAGGGTACGAAAGGTCCGCCTTTGAAAAACGAGCGTAAGATCGGCGTAAACGCCGCGGGAATGGTAGATTCTGTGGGTGTGGTTCTTTCCGGTGGCCAGGACGAGGCGCTCCAGGCCGATGTATCCGGGGTCGATGTTCACGGTCCTCCGGCGCGCGCGCCTGTGCCGGTTCTCCAGCCGATTCGTCTCCAGCTTGTCCCCCGCGATCTCCTCCGGCCTCATGAGCCGCTCGAAGGCGGCGAACCTGCGCACCAGGGGACCGCCCATCTCCCGCTCGTAATATCGGGTCCGGTCAAAGGGGAGCAGGGGGCTCTTCCAGTCCGCGGGTCCGAAAACGGTCTCCAACTCCTCGAGGGCGCGGTCCACCAGTCCCTGCTCCGCCGAGATCAGGCTGGCGATCCGCTTGACGTGCTCGGGTTCGCTCGGACTACTCATCTCGCTCCGCTCGGACCGGCTCCGGAAGCCCTTACCCGAAATGTCCGTTCACGGCCGCCTGCAGCTCCTCCGCCGTAACCGTGGATGTGCCGAGCTCTCCCACCACGATACCGGCGGCGAAGTTGGCGATCACCGAGGCGGCTCGAAGGTCCATGCCGGATGCCAGGCTCATGCAGAGCGTGCTGATTACCGTGTCCCCTGCTCCCGTTACGTCGAACACCTTTCGGGCCACCGTGGGTATGTGGATGACCTCCCCTTCCCGCTCGAACAGTGTCATGCCGTCCTTGCCCTGGGTGATCAGCACGGAGCGCGCTTCCAGATCCTCGAGCATCCGGCGCCCCGCCTCGAGAAGGCTCTCCTCATCCTCGATCTCAATCCCGCAGTAGGCCCCGGCCTCGTGGTGATTGGGGGTGATCACATGCACGCCCTTGTAGTACTCGAAGTTGCCTGTCTTGGGATCTACGCCGAGGATCGTGTTTGAGTCCCAGGCCAGGGACCGGAGGCCCTCCATCATCCCGTCGGAGATCACCCCCTTGCCGTAGTCCGCCACGATGATGGCGTCGATCCTGTCCTGGACCTGCTTGATGAAGTCCAGGATCCTGTGAATCCCCGCCTCGGAGATCTTCCTCCGGTCTTCACGGTCGAACCGGACCACCTGTTGATTGTGGGCCACCACGCGCGATTTCATGCTGGTGGGCCGGTCCTTCATGGTGATGATTCCTTCCGTCGGCAATCCCATGGACCGCACGCGCTCCCCGATCTCCCGGCCGGCGCGATCGTCTCCGACCACCCCGCACAGAATGGCGTGCCCCCCGAGTGAAGCGATGTTGTTGAGGACGTTGGCCGCCCCGCCAAGCCGCTTGGTCTCCTGCTTGACCTCCACCACGGGCACCGGGGCCTCGGGCGAGATCCTGGAAACGTGCCCCCACACATACTTGTCCAGGATAATGTCACCGATGACCAGGATCCTGGTATCGGAAAACCGGTCGATATACGTCTTGAGCTCGTTTCCGCCGAGCCCGATTTCTGGTTCTCGAATCATGACGCCCCGGAATCGATTTCTCTTGAAGGCTGAGAGCGAAACATTTATCACCTTGGCATGCGGTTGTCTAGACGTTTCATGCAGCCGGAGGTCGTGCCGGCGCAGGCGGCGTGCCGGCAAAAATAATCCTCCTGAAAAGTCCGATCGCTTTCCGGTGGAAGAGGCTTTCGATGAAACCTTTCGGAAGGAGGGGAGTGTGGCCTGGCTTCTGCTGGCCTTGACTGCGGCGTTGGCGACGGCTGTCGTCGACACGCTGTCCAAGAAGTTCTTCAGCGATCTCACGGCTTTCGAGATGGGCCTGATTCGCCTGGTCTACGCTCTTCCTTGCCTGGTTGCAGGCTTTGTTCTCATCCCCCGCCCCGAGCTCGACGCCGTCTTCTGGACCTGCATCGCCGTCGGTCTCCCCCTGGAGGTGACGGCCCTGCTCTGCTACATGCGGGCCATCAAGGTCTCGCCGCTATCCCTCACCGTGCCCTTCCTGGCCTTCACCCCGGCCTTTGTGATCCTGACCGGGTACCTCTTCCTGGGCGAAACCCTTTCGCTGCAAGGGATCCTCGGCATCGCCCTCGTCGTAGTCGGGTCCTATGTCCTGAACCTCTCGCATGCGCGGGAACGGTGGCTCGCCCCCATCTTCGCCGTCTTCCGCGAGCAGGGCTCCTGGCTCATGCTCCTCACCAGCTTCATATTTTCCTTCACCGCCACCCTGGGAAAGGTCGCCATCCTTCACTCCAGCCCCCCCTTCTTCGGCGTCACCTACTTTCTCTGCGTGCTGGGCCTGATGCTCCTCATCTCCCCGGCCGTACCCGGAGTCCGGGCGGCACACTTGTTTCTTCGCCCCGGCCCTGCGATGATCATCGGACTTTCGACCGCCGTCATGGTCTTCAGCCACACCTATGCCATCTCTCTCGTAGAGGCGGCCTACATGCTCTCCATCAAGCGGACCAGCCTGCTCTTCGGCGTCATCCTCGGCGGGCTCGTCTTCCGGGAGGTGCGAATCCGCGAACGCCTCCTCGGGGCCTTCATCATGCTCACAGGCGTGTTCCTGATCGCTCTCTCCCCTTGATGGGTTTCCATCCGGAAAGGGGCCTTTTTGCCGATCTCATCGTCAATCAGCGAGGTTCGTTGTTTGGAAACGCAGCAACGGCCAAAGCTCGTTTATGGATGGGCACCAATTGACATTTGCCGGACCCCCTGCCTAAGATGCTCCTCGCCGGGTACGCGAGACATGCCCGGATCGCGTTCGGCTTTGCCCGTCACACCTCTTCCAGGGGAGAGATCGCCTTGAAGATCATCATCGTGGGCGCGGGCGAGGTGGGATTCCACATCGCCCAGCGCCTCTCCAGGGAGAACCAGGACGTCCTCCTGATCGACAAGGACCCTGATAAGATCCATCGCATCAATGAGGAGCTGGACGTCCAGGCCATGCTCGGTTCGGGGACGAGCCCCGGCATGCTCAAGCGTTCGGGGATCCTCGACGCGGACATGCTGGTGGCCGCCACGGACAGTGACGAAGTGAATCTTATCGCCTGCATGCTGGCGCGGCAGCTCAATCCCTATCTCCTGAAGGTCGCCCGCCTGAGAAATCCCGAGTACCTGCAGATGAAAGATCTCCTGGCCCAGGATACCCTGGGCATCGATCACGTCATCAACCCCGAATCCGCCATGGTGGAGACCATCCGTAATCTGATGCTGGTCCCCGGCGCCTCGGACGTGATCGATTTCGTGGACGGCCGCATCAAGCTCATCGGCGTGACCATCCGTTCCGACTCCCCCTTTGCAGGGAAGAAGCTCCTCTCTTTCCAGGAGATGGCCGACAGGCTCCTGGTCGGAGCGATCGTCCGGGGCAACAAGGTCCACATTCCCCATGGAGAGGACACCATACAGGCTGACGATCTGGTGTACGTGGTGGCCCGGTCGGGCGACCTCCAAAGGATCTTTCGCGTTTTCCGGATCAAGGAAGAGGAGCTGAGGCGGGTCATCATTGTGGGCGGCGGGCAGACCGGAACGGCCCTGGCCGAGCTGCTCGACAAGACCAAAATCTCCACGCGTCTCATCGACCGGAACCCGGTGAGGTGCGCGGAGCTGGCTGAGTCGCTCGATCGGGTGATCGTGATCCACGGCGACGGGACCGACCGCGACCTCCTCCTGGAGGAGAATGTGAAAAACGCCGACTTCCTCGTGGCCCTCACGAGCGACGAGGAGAGCAACGTGCTCATCTCCCTCCTGGGCAAGGGACTCGGTGTCCGCAAGACCATCACCCGGATCAACAAGCTCAGCTACATCCCACTGGTCTCATCCATCGGGATCGACACGGTGGTCAGCTCCAGACTGTCGGCCATCCGGGCGATTCTCCAGCACATCCGCAGGGGCAAAATCATCTCGGTCGCCCCCCTGAAAGGGGAGCATGCCGAGGCGATCGAGGCGGAGGCTCTCAGCACCTCGGACATCGTGAATGCGCCGCTCTCCCGGATCAAGTTTCCCAAAGACGCACTCATCGGGGCCGTGGTCCGGGGAGACGAGATCATCATTCCACGGGGGGACACGCAGATTCGGGCCGGGGATCGCCTGATCATCTTCGCCCTTCACAAGGCCATCCCCAAGCTGGAGAAGCTCCTGACCGTCAAGCTGGACTACTTCTAATGCACCCCAGGTCGATCTTCCACTTCATCGGGCTCCTGGTTCTGTTCCTGGGGCTTTCCATGGCCGCCCCCCTGGCGGTCTCCCTGGTTTTTCAGGACGGAAGCACCGAATCCCTCGCGCTCTCCATGGGCGTTGCGGTGACTGCGGGGCTCCTCCTGTCCCTGGCCACGAGGAGCCGGGAAGACGTCCAGTTGAGCCACCGGGACGGAGCAGCCGTCGTATCCCTGGGCTGGGCGTCCGCGGGCCTGGTCGGCACCCTGCCCTATCTCCTGTCGGGCGCCGTCCCGGGCCTCACGAACGCCTACTTCGAGTCCCTTTCCGGGTTCACCACCACCGGGGCCTCGATCCTGTCGAACATCGAGGCGCTCCCCGAGGGAATCCTCCTCTGGCGCAGCCTCACCCAGTGGTTCGGGGGAATGGGGATCATCGTCCTCTCCGTGGCGATCCTTCCGTTCCTGGGGATCGGCGGCATGCAGCTCTACAAGGCCGAGGTGCCGAGCCCCGTCGTGGACAAGCTGAAACCCCGGATATCGGAAACGGCCAAGACCCTCTGGAAGATCTACATCCTGTTCACGGGCATGGAGATCCTCCTGCTCCTGGGAGGGGGAATGCCCCTCTTCGAATCGGCCTGCCACGCCTTCTGCACCATGCCCACCGGCGGGTTCTCGCCCATGAACGCAAGCATCGCCCACTACGACAGCTCCTACTTCGACGGCGTCATCCTGGTGTTCATGCTCGTGGCCGGGGTCAACTTCTCCCTCCACTACCGCTTTCTGAAGGGAGAAACCAGAATCGTTGCGAAGGATCCGGAGCTCCTCACATTCCTCGGCCTCTTCGCGGTCTTCACCCTTGCCGTCACCCTGGACATTTACGGGAGCGTTTACCAGAGCTTGTCCGGGGCGTTCCGTTATGCTTCATTCCAGGTGGGATCCATCCTCACCACCACAGGGTTTGCCACGGCCGACTTCGACCAGTGGCCCGCCTGCTCGCGGCTGATCCTTCTCTGTTCCATGTTCGTGGGGGGCATGGCCGGGTCCACGGGGGGCGGCATCAAAATCATGCGGATCGTGCTCCTCGCCAAGCACGCCTACAGGGAGGTGCTGCGGATCATCCACCCCCACGCCGTCATCTCGGTTAAGCTTGGCAGGACGCCAGTGGGGGAGGACGTGCTGAGCAGCGTGTGGGGATTTTTCCTTCTCTTCCTGGGGCTTTTCATCGTCTCCACCCTGGTCATGGCCGCCCTGGGGCTGGACCTGATCACCGCGTTCTCCTCGGTGGCCGCATCCATCGGCAACACCGGCCCCGGCCTGGGGGCGGTTGGGCCGGTCCGGAACTACCTTGGGATACCCGACGCCGGCAAGTGGGTCCTGATTTTCTGCATGCTTCTCGGTCGCCTCGAGGTCTACACCGTCATCTTGCTGCTCGTGCCCGCGTTCTGGCGCAAATAGAGGGGAAAAGGAGCTCTAGCCCGAAACCCAGAGGGCGGCTTTCTCGATCTCGCGGAACAGGGACATGCTGACGGATCCCATGAACATTTTGTCCATGAAGCTCTTTCGCCCCCTGGCCACGGCCACGGCCGCGTAACCTCCCTCCTCGGCCTCGCGGAGGATGGCCCCGGCCGGGCTGGAAGCCTCCACGGCCGATGCGCTCACCCGCACGTTGGGCACCTTGCTCTCGGCGAGAAGCTCCTTGCCCCTGGCGATGATGGCGTCGGGCGCCTCCTTGAGGGTGCGGCCCTTGACCACGAAGATCTTCACCGGGTGGCGCTGCTCGGTACCCAGGATGAGGCCCGTATGCTCGGCCATCCGGTAGGATCCTTCCGACCCGTCCATGCAGAGAAGAACCCCCTTCCGCTCCGGGTCCGGCCGGCGGCAGATCCAGATGGGGCAGCCGAGGTTCGACTCCAGAAGCTCCTTGCTCACGCTCCCCTCGAAGGCCTCCTCGAACCAGTTCAGACCCCGCTTTCCCAGGACGATGGCGTCGTAGAGGCCCCGCGCTCCTTCCTCGAGGATGTCCTTGACCTTGCCGAGCTGCCGCATCTGGAGCCTGACGTCGATCTTCTCCTCGAGGAAGCCCAGCTTGACGACCTCCTGCCTGGCCTCATGGAGGGCCTTCTTGGCCTTGGCCTGCCCCTTCCTGGCTGCGTCCTTCTGCTCCAGGACCTTCTCCTGCGTCTTCTCGCCCGTCCAGACCGCGGGCGGCCGGGGCATGGTGTAGAACAGGGTGAGCTTCACCGCTTCCTTGTTCTGAAAGAATCCGGCCAGATACCGCGCTCCCTGGAGGGAGCTCTTCTGCTCGCTCACAGTCAACAATAGGTGCCTTTCCATGCCTTCTCCTCCGATGTTGCATCCTCTACCGGGTTGTGTATCTTCGCCGAAGGGGACCGGTCGGCCCCCGGCCTCATGAGCCCCCAATCCTTCCATCAGGGTAAGTCGATCCGAACGGGATTTGCAACGGAAAAACGGGATCCACCCTTCCTTACTTGACGCCTCCCGGCACGAACGCTATTCTCGAATCATGCTGAAACGGCGGCCGGGTCCAAAACGAAAGCCTCCGATCCGAAGCAGGTCGATCCGGGCGTCAACCCGGCAATGAAGAGGGAGGAGACCCTCATGAACGAACCGACCCGCGCTTTCTGCCCTTTCAAGCGGGCCGGCGAAGAAGCGGAATCGGCCCTGCGCCACGTGGACTCGCCCCAGACCCGTTCGTCCTCTTATCGGCTGGCCTATCAGGACCCCGACTTCCTCCTTCGGGACGACCTGCGATCCGTGAGGCTCCAGCTGGAGCTGCTCAAGCCCGACGTGCTCCAGCAGGAGCAGCGGATCGAATCCACTGTGGTGGTTTTCGGCAGCAGCCGGATTCCCGAGCCGGAAGCCGCCCGGAAACAGGTCGACGCGGCCTTTGCGGACGCCGAGCAGGACCCGGAAAACCCGGCCCTTCAGCGCAGGCTCCAAACGGCCAGGCGTGTCCTGGCCAACAGCCGTTACTATGAAGAGGCGCGAAAGCTCGGCCGGTTGATCTCAGCGGAATGCCTGTCCCGGGAGGAGAACACCCACGTCATCACCACGGGCGGCGGCCCCGGCATCATGGAGGCCGCCAACCGCGGAGCGCACGATGCAGGCGCAAAATCCATCGGCATGAACATCGTGCTTCCCATGGAGCAGGCCCCGAACCCCTACATCACGCCCGACCTCTCCTTCCAGTTCCACTACTTCGCCATCCGCAAGATGCAGTTCCTCATGCGGGCAAAAGCGCTCGTGGTCTTTCCAGGGGGGTATGGAACCCTGGATGAGCTGTTCGAAACGCTGACCCTGCTGCAGACGGAAAAGGTGAAGCCATTCCCCGTCCTGCTCTTCGGAAAGGAGTTCTGGGACCGATTCATCCGGTTCGAGATCCTGGTGGAGGAAGGGACGATTTCCGAGACCGATCTGAATCTCCTTCGATTCGTGGAGACTGCAGAGGAGGCTTGGGAGATCATTCGAACCTTCGAGGCTTCCAGAGAGGCCGACTGATCCGGGCCGGGGCGCTGGTCCGGGCTTGTGAGGGAGAACCCCGAACGCTGCCTGCGGATGAATCTTTCACCCTGAAAACGGGCCGCCGGCCGGGGTTGACAAGGAAGGAAGGAATGATTGACCCCACACCCGACGCGGGGGCTTTCCCATGATCTACACCGTCACCCTGAACCCCGCCCTGGACCGGGCCGTCACCGTGGACCGGCTTCTAGAGGACGACACCACACGGGTGCAAGCAGAAAAGCACTACGCCGCCGGCAAGGGGATCGACGTCTCCCGGGTGATTACCGAGCTCGGAGGGAAGAGCGTGGCACTGGGCCTCGTGGGCGGCTACGACGGGCTCCAGCTCGAAGGTCTCCTGATCAACGCCGGCGTCATGACCAGCTTCAAACGCATCTCCGGTGAAACAAGAACCAACATCATCCTCAGAGAAGCGTCCCGGAATCGGCAATACGTGATCAGCGCAGCCGGGCCCGAGGTCGGATCCGCCGAGATCGCCGAGTTCTACCGGGGAATCGTCGAGATCCAGGACATGGAGTATCTCGTGATGAGCGGGAGCCTGGCCCGCGGAGTCTCCCACAACCTTTACGGCCAGCTCATCCTCGCGGCCCGCAAAAAGAACGCCTTCTCCCTCCTGGACGCCGACGGCAGGGCCATGCAGGAGTCCATCGGATTCCAGCCCACCTGCATCAAACCGAACATCCACGAGCTGTCCCGGCTGGTGGGCCGGGAGCTGGAAACGGAGTCCGACATCCTCGATGCGTGTGAGCGCATTCACCGGGAGGGGGTGACGTACGTGCTCGTCAGCCGGGGAAAGGACGGTCTGATCCTGTCGACGGAAACCTGGAGGCTCAAGGCCAAGGCTCCGGCCGTGGAAACGGAGAGCGCTGTGGGCGCAGGGGATTCAGCGGTGGCCGGGTTCGTCCTCGGCCACTCCCGGGGCGGGGACCTGACCGACTGCCTGCGGCTCTCCTGCGCAGCAGGCGCAGCCACGGCCATGACACCCGGGACCGAGCTCTGCCACCGGGAGACCGTGGAGGCGCTGCTGCCGCGGATCGAGCTGGAGGAGATCTGAGCGGCCCACATCCGTCCTCACCTGTGGGAAAAAACGGCCATCGAACCGGAAGCGGTTTTCAAACGATTCACACTAAGGAAAGGAAAGCGGTTATGTTCGACTACAAGGACGTGAAACCCGAACTGGAAGGCATGGGGTTCAAAAATCTGGGGACGATCTACTGGAACCCGTCCACCCCCCACCTCTACGAGCTGATCGTCCGCCGCCGCGAAGGGCTGGTCGCCCACCTCGGACCCATTGTGGTCCGCACCGGCCATCACGTGGGGCGCTCCCCCCTGGACCGGTTCATCGTGAAGGAGCCCACGAGCGAGGACAAGATCTGGTGGGGAGACGTGAACCGCGGCATCGACGAGCAGCACTTCACCAACCTTTTCTACCGGCTCACCGCCTACCTCCAGAACAAGGACGTGTTCGTGCAGGACTGTTACGTGGGTGCGGAGCGCGCCCGCCGAATCCCCATCCGTGTGGTGACGGAGCGGGCGTGGCACAGCCTCTTCGCCCGGAACATGTTCATCCAGATCCAGTCCCGGGAGGGCGCCGACAAGCACTCCCCCCAGTTCACCGTGATCGACGTGCCCCGCTTCAACGCCATCCCGGAGCTGGACGGCCTCCACTCCGAGGCGTTCATTCTGATCCATCTGGGCAGAAAGCTCGTCCTGATCGGCGGTACGAGCTACGCCGGGGAGATCAAGAAGTCCGTCTTCACCATGCTCAACTACTTCTACCCTCAGCAGTCGGTGCTCTCCATGCACTGCTCGGCCAACTTCGGGGACAAGGGGGACTCCGCCGTCTTCTTCGGCCTCTCGGGGACCGGCAAGACCTCGCTTTCGGCCGATCCGGAACGCACCCTCATCGGCGACGACGAGCACGGGTGGGGCGACGAGGGCATCTTCAACTTCGAGGGCGGGTGCTACGCCAAGGTCATCCGCCTTTCCGGGGAAGCAGAGCCCGAGATTTACGAGACCACCAGGCGCTTCGGTACCATCCTGGAGAACGTGAGCATCGATCAAACCTCCCGCCGCCTGGATCTGGACGACGACTCACTCACGGAGAACACCCGGGCCGCCTACCCCATCAGCCACATTCCGAGCGCGTTCCGAGGCGGCGTCTGCGGGCATCCCAGCAACATCATCATGCTCACCTGCGACGCCTTCGGGGTCATGCCGCCGGTGGCCCGGCTGAGCGTGGAGCAGGCCGTGTTTCATTTCCTCAGCGGATACACCGCCAAGGTGGCGGGCACCGAGCTCGGCATCAAGGAGCCCCAGGCCACCTTCAGCGCGTGCTTCGGAGCGCCGTTCATGGCCCTTCCTCCGACGGTGTACGCGGATCTCCTCATGAAGAAGGTCCTGGAGCACAACGCCCGATGCTGGCTTGTAAACACGGGCTGGGCCGGCAAGCCCTACGGCGAGGGCGAACGGATCCGCATCAGCCACTCCAGAGCCATCGTCAAAGCCATCGTGAGCGGCGCCCTGGACGAGGCCGACTACGAGATTGATCCCGTGTTCGGGCTCGAGATCCCAAAGACCGTAGAGGGCGTCCCCACGGAGATCCTCAACCCCAGGAACGCGGCGGGCGACATCATTGCTTACGAGGAGCGGGCCGGGAAGCTCGCCGATGATTTCCGGAAAAACTTTGAATCCTTCAAGAGCGACGTGCCCGAGGAGGTGCGGATCAAGGGGGCCATACCATGATTGACGGATTCGCAGAAGCCCGCTCACCCGCCGCTGGGGAACCTATAACCTGTTGAAACTCCCGGAGCGGGTCTCGAAGCTTCGGGAGGTTGAGGAGTCCATTATGGTTCAATACCTGATTGTCGGAAACGGCGTGGCAGGGACCACGGCCGCCGAGCAGATCCGCAGGGAGGACCCGGACGGACGGATCACCATCGTCACCGACGAGGATCTCCCGTTCTACTGGAGGATCCGGCTGAACGAGTTCATCTCCGGCGATATTTCCGAAGAAGCGCTCGTATCCAAGAGCCGGGGCTGGTACGAGGAGCACGACATCCGCCTCATTCTCGAAACCTCGATCAGGCGCGGCGACGCGGAAGCGAAGGCTCTCACCTCCGAGTCGGGCGACGTCTTTCCCTACGACGCTCTCCTGCTCGCCACGGGCAGCCACGCCTTTGTCCCGCCCATCGAGGGATCCGACAAGCAGGGCGTGTTCACCCTGAGGTCCGTAGCCGATGCCCGGGCCATTGCCGTCTACGCCGCCGGCGTGGAGGAAGCGATCCTCATCGGCGGCGGCCTCCTGGGCCTCGAGACCGGGAACGCCCTGCGCAGGCTCGGGAAGAAGGTGACCGTGGTGGAGTTCTTTCCCCGGCTCCTCCCCCGTCAGCTCGATCCGAAGGGCGCGGCCCGGCTCCAGCGGATGATGGAAGGGATGGGCTTCTCGTTCGTGCTCGGGGCCAAGACCCGCGAGATCAGAGGCGAGGGATCGGCGGAGGGCGTCCTCCTGGAAGGAGGAGAGGCCCTGACCGGCGGGATGGTCCTGATCTCGGCCGGCGTGCGGCCCAACCTGGAGCTGGCCCGGGACCTGGGCCTCAAGACCGACAAGGGCGTCCAGGTTGACGAGACCCTCCGCACGAGCCGTCCCGGGATCTTCGCCGCCGGGGATGTGGCCGAGTTTCAGGGCATGCCCTATGGAATCTGGCCGGCGGCCATGGAGCAGGGGAAAATCGCGGGCGTCAACATGGCGGGCGGCGACCTGACCTACGAGGGAACCACGCCGTCCAACATCCTCAAGGTGGCGGGCATCGACCTGGCCTCGGCCGGGGAGATTGACGCGGAGGAGGAGCACGATTCCCGTGTCCTCGAGACCGAAGAGGTCTACAAAAAGGTGGTGTTTGACAACGGCCGGATCATCGGCTGCATCATGCTCGGAGACACCAAAGGGTTCAACAGGATCACCCGGGCCATACAGGAAAAGGAGGATGTCTCCGCCCGGCGGGACGGCATCCTCGCCAAGTGGGCGTCCTGACCCTTCCGAACATCATCGGACGCGCCCTTCATACAAATCCCATCCTGATGGAGAAAAGGAATCACCATGAACGCAACAAGCTCTCCCCAGACCCGCCTCGCCGTGCTCATCGACGCGGACAACGCCCAGCCCTCCATTACCGACGCCCTGTTGTCGGAGATCGCCAAGTACGGCGTCGCCAGCGTGAAACGCATTTACGGCGACTGGACCACCCCCAGCCTTGGCGGCTGGAAGGCCGTCCTCCTGGAGCACTCCATCCAGCCGGTCCAGCAGTTCCGGTACACCGTGGGCAAGAACGCCACGGACACCGCCATGATCATCGATGCCATGGATCTGCTCTACACCAAGCGTTTCGAGGGCTTCTGCCTGGTCTCCAGTGACAGCGACTTCACCCGTCTGGCCTCCCGTATCCGGGAGGAGGGCCTGCTCGTTTACGGCTTCGGCGAGAAAAAGACGCCCAAGGCGTTCGTCTCGGCGTGCGACAAGTTTATCTTCACCGAGGTCCTGCGGTTCCAGGTGGACGAGGAGCCGACCGTCAAGAAGACGTCCCCCAACGAGCTCAAGGGGGACGCCCGGCTGGTCAAACTCCTTCGAACGGCGCTGGACGCGGCTTCGGACGAGAGCGGCTGGGCCCATCTGGGAACGGTGGGAAGCAACATCGCCAAGCAGGCCCCGGAGTTCGACCCCAGGAACTACGGCTTCAGCAAGCTGGGCGAGCTCGTGGCCGCTACCAAGCTGTTCGAGGTGGACGAGCGGGTGCAGAGCGACGGGCACTCTCGTTCCATCTACATCAGGGACAAGAAAAAAAGTGACAGCAAGGAGAAAAGCAGAGAAGAAAAAGAAGCAAAACCAAAATCAAAACCGAGAAGATCAAGAGCAAAACCAAAGGTTAAGGGATCATAAAAGAGAAAGAGAGAAACGGCGGAACCCATAGGATAAGAGAAAAAGCACGAGCATGAAGGGGGATTCCATCGAGCCCGCAAGGATGTACGGAAAACCGCCCTGCACCGCGGCCGTGCTTCACGGCGGGCCGGGTGCCTGCGGAGAGGTCGCGCCCGTGGCCCGGGAGCTCGGCCGCAGGCGCGGCGTGCTCGAGCCTATGCAGCAGGCCGTCTCCGTGGAAGGCGAGATCCGGGAGCTCGAAGGCCTCCTGGAAGCGCACGCCCGGCCGCCCGTCACCCTGGTCGGCTTCTCCTGGGGGGCCTGGCTCGCCTGGCTGTTCGCCGCACGCTTTCCTTCCCGGGTGCACAAGCTGATCCTTGTTGCGGCGGGACCCTTCGAGGATGCTTATGCCGCCGGGATCTCAGACGTTCGGTTCAGCCGCCTGAGACCGGAGGAGCAGACCGAGGCCGGCCGCCTCATGGATGTCATGGACCACCCGGGCGCCGGGGAGGCTGATGCGGCCTTCGCCCGGCTCGGCAAGCTGCTGGAGCGGGCCGACGCCTTTGATCCCGTTCCCGGGGCGGCCGAGCCCATACGGCCACGGCTCGAGCTGTTTCAGCGGGTGTGGCCCGAGGCCGCAGAGATGAGAAAGAGCGGCGCGCTTCTCGAGTTGGGGGCGCAGATCGCCTGTCCGGTGGTCGCCATCCACGGCGACCACGACCCCCATCCGGCCGAGGGAGTGAGAAAGCCGCTGTCCCTCGTGCTCGACGATTTCCAATTCATCCTGCTGGAGCGCTGCGGTCACCGGCCCTGGATCGAGCGTCACGCACGGGACGCGTTCTTCCGCGCCCTCGAGTCGTCCGTGCCCTGACCGATCCCGGACGGTGCTCACCGGAGCCCCGGCAGGAACAAAGCGATCTGGGGAAACATGATGAGGATCGCCACACAGGCCACCATGGCCAGGAAAAAGGGCAGAATGCCCTTGAACACCACCTCGAGATCCACCTCCGGCGCCACCCCCTTGATCACGTAGACATTGATCCCCACCGGAGGAGTGATCGAGCCCATCTCCAGCAGCACCACGATGATCACCCCGAACCAGACCGGATCGTACCCCAGCTCCTGCACCATGGGAAAGAACACCGAGATGGTCACGAGCAGGAACGAGAGCGCATCCATGATGCACCCGCCCAGGGCGTAGATCACCAGCACCAGGCCGAGGACCACCACCCTTGGCACCGGCAGGGCCACCGCCCACTCGGCCAGCTCCGTGGGAATGCGGCTCACGGCCAGAAACTTGCCGAAGAGCATGGCTCCGGCGATAATCAGGAAGAGCATGGACACGATGCGGGCGGTCTGGAGGGCGGCCGCGGCGAATGCCCTCCAGCTGATCTGCCGCCGCACGAACCCCAGCGCCAGAACCTCCAGGGCCCCAACCCCGCCGGCCTCGGTGGGCGTGAACCACCCGTCCACCAGCCCCCACATCACCAGGGCGAACAGGATGATCGCCTCCACGGTCCCGGAAAGGGATGCGAGCTTCCTGCGGAAGGGAGAGCGTTCGCCCTTGGGCCCGAGGGCCGGGTTGCGGTGCGTGAGGATCAGGATGGTGAGGATGAACAGAACCGTAAGCAGGATGCCGGGAAGGATCCCGGCCACGAACAGATCCCCCACGGACTGCTCGGTCTGGATGCCGTAGATGATGAGCACCACGCTCGGCGGTATCAGGATGCCCAGGGTCCCCCCGGCCGCGATGCTACCGGTGGCGAGGGCCAGGTCCTAGTCGTACTTGTGCATCTCCGGGAGGGCCACCGTTTCCATG
>JAIPEI010000024.1 GCA_021737245.1 Deltaproteobacteria bacterium
GTCACGTGTCAAAATGACCGGACATCTTGACGTGCTAACAACAGCGCCGCCGCCGGTGGTTGAACTTTTGTGGTTTTCCTATTAAACTGTGAAGATCGACAAGCCCCGGGGATTTCCTCCCGGGCCGGTTTCATACCCCGGGTTTGTTTCATCCGCCAATGTAACAACCTCCGGGTCTGTAACCGGGAGCGTTTCCATGAAAGGAGGTTGGTACAATGGCAAGCGGTATGGTCAAGTGGTTCAACGACGCCAAGGGCTACGGCTTCATTCAGCAGGATGAAGGGCCGGATGTCTTTGTGCACTTCTCGGCCATCAGCGGCTCCGGTTTCCGCACCCTTTCCGAGGGCGAAAGGGTGACCTTCGAAATCGAGCAGGGCCCCAAGGGGCCGGCGGCCAAGAACGTCGAGAAAGAGTGATCGGCTCACGGAACCACGAAAGGAGCCCCGCCTTGCTGATGCGGGGCGCCTTTTTTTCACAGGCCCCTTCTCGAAGCGGCGCTCCTGCGTCCTATCCACCCGGCGCCCTGTTCCCTGTCAAGCTCCGGGTGCGGAATCAAGCGTTTTCCCCCGCGGCGGCTTCCGCCCTGCGAAACCATGCCCGTCCTTGCGCCATGGGGCTTCGACCGCTCAGGGGAGCAAGGAGATGACGCCCATGGTCAAGTCATGCCTCCGGGCACTCCTTTTCTGCGCACTGCTTTTCGGCCTGAATGACCCGATCCATCCCGCCCCGGGGGCGGGTTCGGCCGGCTATCGTATCGCAACCGTGGCCTGGGCCGGTTGGTCTCCCCTCCACGTGGCCCACGAGAAGGGCCTCTGGAAGCGGCTGGGTGTCGACGTAGAGGTCGTTGACTACGACGATCCCATCATCATCCTGGAGGCCATGAAGGCCGGACGAATCGACTTCGCCATGGACATGGCCGGAACGCTCGTCGGGGTTTACATGGACGGGACGCCGATCCTGGCGCTCGCCGAAACGAACTGGTCCCACGGTGGAGACCACATAATCACAAAGCCCGGCCACAGCCTTCGAGACCACGTGGGCGAACCTGTCGGTGTCTTCCTGAACCGCCCGTCCTGTCTCTACTTCCTGCACCTGTTCCTGGAGCCGAGAAACCTCCGCGTGTCGGACTATCGGATCGTGGAGATCAACCCCGAGGATATGGCCGCCCAGTTCGCAGCAGGCAGGCTCCCCGTCATCGTGAGCTACGATCCCTGGGCCCTGGAGGCCGTGCGCCGGGGGAACGGAGTCTCCCTGGCCACGTCCCGGGATTTCAAAGGGTGCATTCCGGAGTGCTTGTGGGCCTATGCAGACCGCCTGAAAACCATTCCCTCCGAAGATGTCCGGAAGGTCATTCGGGGCTGGATCCACGCCGTTCGATGGATCCGGGATCCGGACCACTGGCCGGAGTTCAGGGACATTCTGAACCGCCGCACCTTCCGGAAAAACAAGCCATACGATGATGCGGAGCTGAGACGCCTCATGGAAGGCGTGAAGATCCACGACCCCGCTGAAATGGCCGAGAGGAACCGAACAGGAGGAGGGCTCTACGGCTATCTCCGCTCTGTTCGCGCCTTTCTTCGAGAAGAAGGGATGCTCCGGCGGCCTTACGAGGTCGCGGACGTCTTCGAAAACCGGTTCGTCATGGAGGCCCTGGCCCTGGAACGGAAAGTCGCCCCGCCGGAATAACCCCCATACGGAGAGCACCGATGCGAACCATTGCCGCTCGTCTGCTCATGGCCTTCCTCTGTGTGATCGTGTTCCTGGTGCTCCAGGCTGTCTCCGCCCACATCGTCACCACCCGAATCTCCCGGGTTCAGATGGACGCCCTTTCCAGGGAGCTTCGCATCGAGTCCCTGCAGGAGCGACTCGCCGGGACCAGGCTGGCCGTTTTCAAGATCCTGGGAACCATGGATCCCCATGAGATGGACAGGCTGAGGGGCGGCTTCGAAGAGGCCGTCCAACCGCTCTCCGGGGAGCTTGCGGCTCAAGGCATAAGCCCCGACCTGATCCGGAAAAACAACGACCTCTACCGCCGGGTCATCGCACTTCACTACGACTTCTCGGTCCGGACGGCCCGGACTCTGATCAACGAAGACTCCAAGGAGATCCACGAGGAGATCGTCCGCATGCTCGAGAAACGCGGCCGGGAGCTGGCCCGGGCCACGAGCCTGCGGGTGAGGGAGGCGCACCGGAAGGGAAACTGGATCTCCGCGGGGCTGCTTGTGTGCGCCCTGGCGGCGGCCGGTATCTGGGCGTTCGTCCTCATGCACACCTTGACGGACCGGCGCAGGGCCGACGCGCAGCTCCGGGAGAGCGAGGAGCGGTACCGCAGGCTCGTGGAGCACTCCTTCGACGGGATCGCCATTCACCGGAACGGCCGGATCGTGTTCATCAACACGGCCGGGGCCCGGCTTCTCGGGGCTTCGCGACCCGAGGAAATCCTCGGGAAACTCCTGCTCGACTTTGTTCATCCGGACTACCGTGACGTGGTGATCGGCCGCGTGCAGGAGGCCCGCTCCCAGGGCAGGGCGGCGAGCCTCATCGAGGAGAAGCTGGTGCGGCTGGACGGAAAGGAGCTGGATGCAGAGGTGGCCGGAATCGCCGTCGCGTATGAAGGCCGGCCAGCCGTCCAGGTGGTCTTTCGGGACATCACGGCGCGGAAGGAGGCCGAGCGCGCACTCCGGGAGAGCGAGTCACGGTTCCGCATCCTCTTCGATCTCTCCCCCCAGGCCATCGCCCTCACGGAGGTCGCCTCGGGCCGCCTGCTCGACGTGAACGCACGGTTCCTGGAGATCACGGGGTATGAGAAGAACGCGGTGACCGGGCGATCCACGGCGGACCTCTTCTACTCGCCGGAGGACCGCAGACGTTTCCTGGACGAGATCGAGGCCTCGGGCGCGGTCCGGGGTCTCGAGATGGCCTACCGGGCCCGCGACGGATCCATGATCCAGGCCCTGGTCTTTTCACGCAAGATCCAGCTTGCCCAGGGCCCGGTTCTTCTCACCATCTTCCTGGACATAACCCAGCAGAAGAGGCTGGAGGCTCAGCTCCAGCAGGCGCAGCGGCTGGAGTCCATCGGCACCCTGGCCGGCGGAATCGCCCACGACTTCAACAACCTCCTCATGGGAATCCAGGGCAGAACATCCCTGATGCTGACGGATCTGAACGATTCGCATCCCCACCGCGGGCATTTGAAGAGCATCGAGGAGCACGTCCGCAGCGCATCCGATCTGACCCGCCAGATCCTGGGGTTTGCCCGGGGCGGCAGGTACGAGGTAAAGCCCACGGACCTCAACGATCTCGTGAGCCGCAGCGCCAAGATGTTCGGCCGCACCCGGAAGGACATTCGAATCACTATGGACCTCCGGGAGAACATCCCCGCCGTGGAGGCGGACCGGCGGCAGATCGAACAGGTGATGTTCAACCTCCTCGTAAACGCCTCCCACGCCATGCCGGACGGCGGAGAGATCCGAATCGGGACGGAAGCCGTCTCCCTGGACGAGGAAGAGGCCCCGCTGCACCAGGCGGAGCCGGGACGCTACGCCGTCATCCGCGTGGCCGACACCGGGGTGGGCATGAACCGGGCGACGCTTCAGCGGATCTTCGATCCGTTCTTCACCACCAAAGAGCTGGGAAGGGGAACGGGGCTCGGCCTCGCGTCGGCCTACGGCATCATCAAGAACCACGGAGGGTTTATCGAGGTGACCAGCTCCCCCGGCCTGGGAACGACCTTTACCATCCACCTTCCGGCCACGGACCTGCCCGCGACGGAAAGCCGTGAAGCCGAGCGGGACCTCTCCCTGGGGAGCGGGACGATCCTGCTCGTCGACGACGAACAGCTGGTCGCGGATGTGGGGGCGAAGATGATCGAGAAGCTGGGGTACGAACCGCTTGTTGCACGAAGCGGGCAGGAGGCCCTGGACATCTACGAGCGGGAGCGAAGCCGGATCGACCTGGTACTGCTCGACATGGTGATGCCCGGCATGGGAGGAGGGGAAACCTTCGACCGTCTCCACGAGGTGAATCCGGACGTGCGGGTGATCCTCTCGAGCGGGTACAGCATGGACGGCCGGGCCACGGAGATCCTGAAACGCGGGTGCAAGGGGTTCATTCAGAAGCCGTTCGACCTTCACGAGCTTTCGGAGAAGCTGCGGGAGACACTGGCAGCCGGTTGACCAGCATGAGCATTTTTCGTGAAAAGACGCTGGGTGAGATCACGGCCTGGGAGGCGGGATGGTCCCCCCTGGGCAGGCCCTTCATGACCGTGCACCTGTTCCTGGCGGGCGGTGTGCTCGTGGACACCGGGCTCCGCCACATGCGGGCGAGCATCCTCGAGGCCCTTCGCACCCGCAGCATTCACACCGTCCTGCTCACCCACCACCACGAGGACCACAGCGGGAACGCAGCCGCCCTTCAACGCGAGACGGGAGCGCCCGTCCTGGCCCACCCCGGCACGGCGGAGAAAATGCGCCGCGCCTTTCCCATCCTTCCCTACCAGCACCTGATCTGGGGCAGAAGCGAGCCCGCCGCGGTGACGCCCTGCGAGGAGCCGGTCGACGCCGGTTCCCTCTCGTTTGTCCCGGTCCACACGCCGGGGCACAGCCGCGACCACACGGCCTACCTGGTCCCGGAGCGGGGCTGGCTCTTTGCCGGCGATCTCTACCTGGCCGACCGGGTGAAGTACTTTCGGGCTGACGAGCGCATCGCCGACGAGATCACGTCCCTCAGGAAGGTCCTGGCCTTGGATTTCGAGGCGCTTCTCTGCGCGCACAATCCCCGCCCCCACAGAGGGAAGGCGCGAATCGCCGCCAAGCTCCGTTTCCTGGAGAACGTCTTCGGCGAGGTCGGACGCCTCCGGGACCGGGGACTGGGCGAGCGCGCCGTTCTGCGAAAGCTGGGTCTGGGCGAGGTCCGTTCCGTTCAGTGGATGACCGGGGGAAATGTGAGCGCCCGGAACATCGTCCGCTCCGCACTCCGGGACCTGGAGACATCGAGCCCGTAAAAAACAGGCGAATGCCTGACCTGAAGAACCTGAAAACAGGCACAATTCTCTTGCGGCAACCCTGCCGGATTTCTTTGACATCCTATCCGGAATCGGGTATTTCGTTTGTGAAATGAGTTACGAGCTTTGAGGAAAAAGCGGCTACGGCCGATGCGTCACTCAACGATGGACGGATTCGCAGAAGCCCGCTCATCCGCCGCTGGAAAGGATATAACCCATTGAAATTCCGGAGGCGGATCTCGGAGCTTGGAGCTTTTTACGACTCCATCAAAAATTCAGGAGGACGGGTGTGAAGACAATCAAAATCAAAGACCTGATGGTGCCTATCGAGGAGTACGCCACCGTGTCCGTGGAGGCCACGCTCTACGACGCCGTGACAGCGCTCGAAAAGGCCCAGGAAGAGCTGGACCGCTCCCGGTACCACTATCTCCACAGGGCCGTCCTCGTTTTCGACGAGAATGACAAGATCGTCGGAAAGATCAGCCAGCTGGACGTGCTGAAGGCCCTCGAGCCCAAGTACAGGGAGATGGGAGAACCCACCTCCCTTTCCAAGGCCGGCTTCAGCAACGGTTTTCTTCGGGACATGCTCAGGCAGTACTCCCTCTGGGACAAACCGCTGGCGGACATCTGCAGCAAGGGCTCTCATATCAAGGTGAGGGACTTCATGTACACGCCAACGGAAGGTGAGTACGTGGACGAGGAGGCGACCCTGGAGGAAGGGATCCACATGCTCGTGGTGGGCCGCCACCACTCGCTCCTGGTCACCCGGAAGAACAAGATCGTCGGAGTGCTGCGTCTCACCGACGTCTTCAACGAGATCTTCCAGCGCATGAAAACATGCCGTCTCTGATGCCGCGACCCGAAAGGGTTCCGATTGGATCGAAAACGCTGATGGAGTCGTAAAAAGCCCGAAGCTTCGAGATCCGCCCCCGGAGTTCCGATGGGATATAGCATTTCCAGCGACGGGAGAGCAGGTTCCTGCGAATCCGTCAAACGCTGAAGGAGGATTGACCAGATGAGTCACGACATCGAACATGACACCGGTGGAGGCGGCGGCATCCTGGCGAACAAGGTGCTGTGGCTCTGTATCGGGGCGGGGATCTTCATCCTCATCGCATTCATCCTGCCGACGCCTCAGAGCGTGATCGAGACCGTCGACAAGTATGGATTTGCCGAGCAGATGATCAGATGGGAGGTCGCCCACGACGTGGAAGGGGCGGCCCATCAGACCATGGTGGTGCTGGGCCTCATTCCCATGGCCATCATCTTCTTCGCCACCGAGGCCATCCCCATCGGCCTCACGGGCATTATGATGCCCATGCTCGCCTACTTTCTCCACCTGCTCCCGCGGAGCATGATCGGCAAGACCTTTGCGGGCGACGCCCCCATGTTCCTCCTGGGCGTCCTGGCCATGGGCGTGGCCGTCGTGGACGTGGGTTTTCACAAGCGGCTGGCCGCATGGCTCCTGGGATGGACCCGGGGGTTCCTGGTGCCCGTCTTCGTCCTGTGTATCAGCATGTCGGTCGTGGGCTCGTTCATCTCCGCCCACGCCATGTGCGCTTTCATGACCCCGGTCATGGCCGCGGTCTACTTCGGCGCCGTGGCGGCCAACAGCAAGGGAGGCCGTATCGAGCACGATCCGGCCCTGGCCAAGTTTCTCCTCTTCGCCCTCTGCTTCGCCCTGAACGTGGGCGGCGTGGGATCACCCGCGGCCGGCGGCCGAAACGTGATCATGAT
This sequence comes from Deltaproteobacteria bacterium, assembly GCA_021737245.1. Lineage (GTDB taxonomy): Bacteria > Desulfobacterota > DSM-4660 > Desulfatiglandales > HGW-15 > JAIPEI01. The sequence continues at coordinate 6,740 of JAIPEI010000024.1, forward strand.
GGGTTTCTGGAGCGAGTACCAGGTCCCCATGGACTTCTTCACCTGGATGAAGTACGGGCTGCCCCTGGTCCCCATCATGGGGCTCATGGTGGCCGTCTACATGCTCGTGCTCTTCGGCCGGAAGATCAAGACCAGGGATTTGACACCGGGTCTTGCCGCCATCAAGGACGAGACCCGCAAGATGGGCAGGATGTCCTACGCCGAGTACGTCACCTTCGGCATGCTGCTCCTGATCCTGGTCCTCTGGATCCTCGGGGGCGAGGAGCTGGGCCTGGGCGGCCCGGCCCTGCTCGCCCTCCTGATCCCGGTGATCTTCCGCACCACCGACTGGAAAAAGATCCTGAACGGCATCTCCTGGGATGCCTGGTTCATGTACTGCGGCGCGCTGACCCTGGGCGCGCTCCTCAAGGAGAGCGGCGCGGCCATGTGGCTCGCCCAGAGCTTCCTCAAGATCCTGGGCACGGTGGGCATGAGCTCCGGGTTCGGCCTCTGGGTGGGCCTGAGCGGCCTCTCCGGCCTGATGACGAACTTCATGTCCGATGCCGGAACCACCGCCCTGCTGGGCCCCATCGTCATCCCCATGGGGATCATGACCGGCGTGCCCGGAGAGCCGTGGGCCGTGGGCCTGGCCGTGGCCTTTGCCACCAGCTTCGCCCACTTTCTCATCGTCGGCACCCCGAACAACGCCATCGTCTACGGACTGGGGGTCTACCCGGACACGGGAGAGAAGATGATCCATCCCATGGACTTCATCAAGTACGGGTTCGTGCTCTGGGTCCTCTGCATGGGGGTGATGTGGATCATCGGATTCCTGGGCATTTACAACCTGGTGGGATTTCCCGAAGGAATCCTGGAAACGGCCAGGGGGGTCATGGAAGGCGGGGCCCAGTAGCCTCGACCCAGGGGGAACACCGTGTGTCCTCCCTGGGGTCTCCCTTCATCACCCTGCCTGTCCGGCCGATTTACAGCCTGTAAAAAAGTCCGACACCCCTCGGGGGGAGAAGAGCGTCCTATTCCGACAACCGACTTCATTTCAGGCGGTTGCACCTCCAGCCTCCGGCCTGGTTCTTGCAAAACCCCATGTGCCCGATGCAGGACGAGCGAGGCTTCAGAACTCATGAGAAGGAGTCACCCATGGACATCAACAACCCCCTGGTAATGCTGGTGGACGATGAGGTCCCCTTCGTGGAGACCACGACCAAGCGGCTCGAGAGAAGGAACCTGAACATCCTCCAGGCCTTCAACGGCCGGGAAGCGCTCGAGCAGCTGAAAGAGCACAGGAACGTGGACGTGATCATTCTGGACGTGAAAATGCCCGGCATGGACGGCATCGAGACGCTCCAGGAAATCAAGAAGGCGTCGCCCCTGAGCGAGGTGATCATGCTGACGGGGCACGCCACGGTGGAGTCGGCCATTGAGGGCATGAAGCTCGGCGCCTTCGATTACCTGATGAAGCCCTGTGAGATCGAGCAGCTCGTCAGCAAGGTGGAGGAGGCCACGAAGAAAAAGCGGGAGCACGAAGAAAAAATCAGGGAGGCCAAGGTTCGGGAGGCGTTGTCCCAGCACGGGTGATTCCTTTACTAGCCCCAGGGCCCGATCGACCGAGAAACGATCCTTCGGTGCTTTGCCCGGCCGGCCCGCTTCCCTCCAGGGCCCGGGGGACATTTTCTGCGCCGCCTTTCGCAGCCCTCCGGCCGGGATCGACCAAACCATGTGGGAACGGATCCCCCTTCGAACACGCATCTACATCATCCTGACCGCGCTCGTGATGATTTCGCTCATCGGAGGCGTGGTGACGGTGTGGTACACCTATCGACTGGAAGGCCTCCTCACCCAGGTCATCGATCGGCACGTGGCCGCGTACCAGGCGGCCGAGGCCCTGGAAACCGCCCTGGTCAACCAGAAGGGGTTCGTCTCCTACTACTTTCTGGACGGGGACCCGGACTGGCTCCGTCAGCTCGGAAAGTACAGGCAAGTCTTCGAAGAACGGCTGGAAGAATCACGCACCCTGATCAATTCGCAGCGGCAAAAGGAGATCATCGACCGCATCGAGAGCCGATACCGGGACTACACCGCGGCCAAGGACCGGGTGATCGCCTTGTACAAGGCCGGAAACCGGGAGCAGGGCTCCCGGCTCCACAGAGAGGTGCGGGAATCTTTTTTCGAGATCCTCGACCTCTGCCGCCGGTACAAGTCCCTCAACACGCAGCGCATCGCGGAGGCGCGCAGCCACAGCTACTCCGAGGCTTCCCGGCTGCGCATGATCGCGGTGACGGGCATGTTCACGGCTTTCTTTCTTGGGCTGCTCCTCGCCTTCGTCCTGGCCCATCAGATCCTGGGGCCGGTGCGGCGTCTCGCCGCGGAAGCCGGCCGGGAGGGCGGAGACCCGCTGCCTTCCCGGGACGAGGTCCAGAACCTGAGCCGGAGCGTCCGGGGCCTGATCGAGGAGTACGATCACACCCACTCCGAGCTGGAAAAGAGCCGGGAAACGCTTCTTCAGGCCGAAAAGATGGTGCTCGTGGGCAAGCTCGCCGCCGGCGTGGCCCACAGCATCCGGAACCCGCTCACCTCGGTCAGCATGCGTCTCTTTTCCCTGGGCCGCACCCTCCAGCTGGAAGGCCCCCAAAAGGAGGATTTCGATGTGATCGCGGAGGAGACCCGCCACATCGACACCATCGTCCAGAACTTCCTGGAGTTTTCCCGCCGCCCGAAGCTCCGTCCGCAGCTCGTCAACCCTTCGGACCTCGTCGACATGACCCTTCAGCTCCTTCATCACCGTCTCAAGTCCTACGAGGTGGATATCCGGGTCGAACGGGACGTGACCCCCCTCCCCCTGATCCACGCCGACCCGGAGCAGCTCAAGGAGGTCCTGGTGAATCTCATCGTGAATGCGTGCGAGGCCATGGGCCGGGGCGGCGCAATCGTGATCCGGGAGGATGCCCCGGAGCAACCCAAGGCGGGGAGGATCGTCCGGATCCGGGTCGTCGACAACGGCCCCGGCATTCCGGAAGCCCTGCAGGACAGGATCCTGCAGCCTTTTTTCACGACAAAAGACGAAGGAACGGGCCTGGGGCTCAGCATCGCGACCCGGATCCTGGAGGAGCACGGCGGTTTCCTCGGTGTGGAGTCCAAGGAGGGAGAAGGGACCACCTTTACGGTCATCCTTCCCCTGGGAGACATCATCCATGAGTAGAATCCTGATCATCGACGATGACGACCAGCTTCGAAGAAGCTTCGAAAAGCTTCTCAAGGAGGAGGGCTACGACGTCCGCAGCGCTGCATCCGGGGAGACGGGCCTCCAGCAGGTTCGAAAGGAGATGCCCGACCTCGTCATGCTGGACATGCGTCTTCCCGGAATGAACGGGTTCGAGACCTTCAAGCTCCTGCACGAGATGGACCCCAAGCTGCCCGTGATCATCATGACCGCCTACGGAACCACGGAGACGGCCATCGAGGCCACCAAGATGGGTGCGCACGACTACATCCTGAAGCCCTTCGACATTCCGGACATGCTCAAGATCATCCGGCAGGCCCTGGAGGCGGGGCGGTTCATGCGCTCCAGAGTGGACATGGACGCTCTGCCCGAGGACATTCAGGGCGAGGCCATCATCGGGCGGAGCCGGCCCATGCAGGATGTGTACAAGGCGATCGGCCGGGTCTCGCCCACTGAGGCCACGGTGCTCATCCGGGGCGAGTCCGGGACCGGCAAGGAGCTCGTGGCCCGGGCGATCTACCAACACAGCCTCCGCGCCCAGCGCCCCTTTCTCGTCATCAACTGCGTGGCCATCCCCGAGAACCTTCTGGAGAGCGAGCTCTTCGGTTATGAAAAAGGCGCGTTCACCGGAGCGGCTCATCGCCGTGTGGGAAAGGTGGAGCAGGCCCATGGAGGAACGGTCTTCCTGGACGAGATCGGGGACATGCCTTTCAGCATCCAGGCCAAGATCCTGCGTCTTCTCCAGGAGAGGAGCATCGAACGGCTCGGCGGGCGGGAGACCATTCCGGTGGACGTGCGCATCATCGCGGCCACCAACCGGGACCTGGAGCGAGCCCTCGAGGAGGGCCGATTCCGGGAGGACCTCTACTATCGCCTGAAGGTGGTGACCATCTGGCTTCCGCCGTTGAGGGAACGCATCGAGGACATTCCGCGGCTCTCCCAATACTTTCTTTCCCGCCACGCCTCCGAGGTGGGCGTGAACAGCCCGGTGCTCACCGAAGAGGCCAAGGAGGTGCTCAAGGGATACTCGTGGCCCGGCAATGTCCGCGAGCTGGGCAACACCCTCCAGAAGGCCCTTATTTTCAACCGTGGGGCCCCCATCCGCCCCGAGGATGTGAGCCAGGCCATCAGCAACCGGAACGGGGGACGAAAGGGCACCGGCGACCCGGAGCAGTCCATCCGCCAGTGGGTCCACGAAACCCTGGATTCCGGGCCGCAGGAGCATCTGTTCGACCGGTGCATGGACCGGTTTGCGAGCGTCCTGATCAGCGAGGCCCTCCTGGTGACGGGCGGCAACCGCTCCAAGGCGGCCAAGCTCCTGGGCGTGTCCAGGCCCACGCTGCACTCCAAGATCGAGAAGTACAATCTCCGCTTCGAGACGACCATCCGGGAAGAGACCGCGTCCTGAACCGGACGGCGGATGCGAACCCGCCGTCCGGTCCCTCCACCCTTTACAGGATGTAAAGCCCCTCGACAACGTTTCAGGCCGCCCCTTCTCACCGGAAGCGCGCCCCTCGAGACAACCCGAACGAAATCCAATGGTTTTGACCTTCCCTCAGCAATGCACTCCTGGCACACCGGTTGCTATCCTTTGGGTTGGAAACGGCCGGAGTCGACCGACACCCGGCGCACCCGGGCGTCTGCTTTCGAGGGAGGACACGCCATGGAGAGACCGTTTCGCATGTTCCTGCATCTCGACGACGACGGGCTGCACGTCAAGCTGTCGGTTGGAGGCGGCCGGCTTCCTGCTCCGCTTTCTCAACGACCATGGCACCAGGTTCGAGACGATCTACATCCACACCGGGGGGTCCGGCCCGGTGGACAACCACGGGTTGAGCGTCTTCCGGCAGGGCCTGGAGCCACTCGACCGGATCTCCTGGAGGCTGAAATTCGTCTCCAACCGTTGAGAATCACGACCTTTTCAGCCTGTCGAGTTGAAGTGGACATTGTCGTGTGATAGCCTGACGGAGTCCTTGCACACTGAGCCTTGCGACTCCGCATCAGGCACGGCTCACAAGGAGGGAACGACATGCTGGTCAAGAACTGGATGAACAGGAACATCATCACCGTCGACGCGAATGAGTCCATGCTCGACGCCATCAACCTGCTCAAGAAGCACGACATGCTCACGCTGCCGGTGATGCGCAACGGCGAGCTCGTGGGTGTGGTTACGGACCGGGACCTCAAGAGGGCTTCGGCATCCGATGCCACCACCCTGGAGGTGCACGAGCTCATGTACATCCTCTCCAAGATCAAGGTGAAGGAGATCATGAGCCGGCCGCCCGTCACCGTGCCCTTCGATTACACCCTGGAGGAAACGGCCGAGATCCTCCTGAACAACAAGATCTCCGGCGTGCCCGTGGTGGACCACGCCGGCCAGGTCGTGGGAACCATCTCCCAGAACGAGCTGTTCCGGGCCATGCTCTCGGTCACGGGGCTCAAGAAGCGGGGCGTCCAGTTCGCGTTCGAGCTCGAGGACAGCCCCGGATCCATCAAGGAGGTGGCGGACGTGATCCGCGAGTACGGCGGGCGGATCGCCAGCATCCTCTCCTCCTACGAACGCGCGCCCGAGGGGCGTCGAAACGTCTATCTCCGGATGTACGGGGTGGACAGGGAAAAGCTGGACGAGCTCGTCGCCAAGCTCAAAAAGAAGGCCAAGGTCCTCTACATGGTGGATCACCGGGAAGACCGGCGGGAGATCTACTAAAGACGTGCAGGGACGTTCCCGCAGACAACCGGGTAGGGAGGAGGGGAGCCCATTGTTCAAGACCATACTGGTCCCGACGGACTTTCAGGAAAAAAACCGGGGGGCCCTGGACGTGTCCGTCCGGATGGCCCTTTGGGAGCAGGGACGCGTCCTTCTTCTCCACGTCATCGAGACCATTGATGATGCCGGAGAAGGAGAGTTCGAAGCCTTCTACGACCGGCTGCGTAAGCAGGCCGTGAAGAAAATGAACGACATGGCGGCCCGCTACACCGACCGGCAGGTCCGGATCGACCGCCACATCGTGTTCGGCAAGAGGGTCCGGGAAATCGTCGGCTTTGCCGGTGAGCACGGGGTGGACGTCATTGTTCTCGCATCCCACAAGATCGACCCGGCCAACCCGGTCGAGGGATGGGCCACCCTCAGCTACCGGGTGGCCATCCTGGCGCCTTGTCACGTTCTGATGGTCAAGTGAGAACGAAGGTGCGGGCGTCTGAAGTGACGGAACCTGCAATGAGACGGAAGGAGGAGAGGACATGCTGGTCAGGAACTGGATGAGCAGGGACGTGATCACCATTGGACCGGAGGACAGCATGCTGCACGCGGTCAACCTCATGAAGGAAAAAGAGATCCGCATGCTGCCCGTCCTGGAGGATGGAAACCTCGTCGGTGTGGTGACGGACCGGGACATCAAGAGGGCCTCCGCCTCGGATGCGAGCACCCTGGAGATTCACGAGCTGATGTACCTCATCTCCAAGGTCAAGGTCCGCGACATCATGTCCAGGAAAGTGGTCACCGTCCCCGATGACTTCACCGTCGAGGAGACGGCCGAGGTCATGCTGAAAAACAGGATCTCCGGGGTCCCGGTCGTGAGCAGGGACGGAAAAGTCGTGGGCGTGATCACCCAGACCGACCTGTTCAAGGTCCTCATCACGATCACCGGCGTGGAGAAGCAGGGCATCCAGTTCGCCTTCCTCCTGAAGGACGAATCCGGGAGCATCAAGGAGGTGGCCGACATCATGCGGAAGTACGGAGGCCGGCTCGCCAGCATAAGGACCTCTTATGAAGACGCCCCGGAAGGCTTTCGCAAGGGCTACATCCGGATGTACGGAGTGGACCGGTTCAAGCTGGAGGAGCTGAAAAAGGAGCTCCGGGACACGGCACACGTGCTGTACATGGTCGACCACCGCGAGGGCAAGCGCGAAATTTACGAGTGATCGTCCCAAGGGACGCCCGGCCGGGAAGCCCCGCGCCGGGCGGTCCTCACCTCCTCCTGACATTTCCACCCTGTAAAAGTTCTCGACACCACCGGCCCCGCTCCCCACGAACCCTGTTTTGAAAACGTCCTTCCTTCAGAAGCAATAACAGCCTGTTACATGCCCATTGTCTTTTGCCGCAGCTTGGTACGCCCTTTGCTCCCTCTGGATGTCGCGGTGTTCGGTTCCAATGCACCCGGGGAGGCATGACCATGGAGAAAAAGTCGAAAAAGAGGATTCTGGTTGCATTCGACGGCTCGTTTCACGCCAATGAGTCCGTCCGTTACATTGCGGCCATCCCCGCGTTCCGGCAGATGGAAATCGTGCTCTTCAACGTCTTCCAGAAGATCCCAGACTGCTACTATGACCTGGAGGTGGCCACGCCGTTGGGTTCCCGGATCAAGGAGATTCACGCCTGGGAAGCCCAGGAGGCGCACAACATGGAGCAGTCCCTCGACCGGGCCAGGCGGCATTTCATCGAAGCGGGGGTACCGGGAGATCGTGTCCGCATCGTGCTCCGGGAGCGGGAGAAAGGCATCGCCCGGGACATCGCCGCCGAGTCGAAGCAGGGGTACGCAGCCGTCGTGGTCGGAAGAAAAGGCGTGAGCCGGGTTCGGGACCTGGTGATGGGCAGCGTATCGGCCAAGCTGCTCGAGCGGCTGACCTATATTCCCTTGATCGTGGTGGGCCGCGCCTCCAGCTCGGATCGCGTGCTTATCGCGGTGGACCCCTCCGAGGGCGCCATGCGGGCCGTGTCCTTCGCGGCCCGGAGCCTGGGGACGTCGGACTGCAGATTCACCCTGGCCAACGTAATCCGGGGCGACGGCGAGGGTTGTGCCGAAGAGCTCCGGGAAAGAGTGAACGAATCATTCGATGAGGCCAGGTCCAGGCTCGCGAGGGTGGGCGTGGACCCCGACCGCATCTCCACCCGGATGATCTCGGGCGCCCGCAGCCGGGCGGCCGTACTGGTGCAGAAGGCGGACCAGGGCGGCTTCGGGACCATCGTCGTGGGCCGGCGGGGACTTTCCAAGGTCAAGGACTTCTTCATGGGAAGGGTCAGCAACAAGGTGATGCAGCTCGTTCGAGACCAGGCGGTCTGGGTGGTGAGTTGAGAGTCTGCCAATGGGCGCCGGTGATCCAAAGTCGATCGTGACCTACAAGGAGCCCGGTCTGAAGCGCCGGAACCGGGCCTTGTCCGTCCTCCTGGAGATGAGCCGGTTCCTCTCCTCCACCCTGGAGCTCGTGGATCTCCTCGAAGGCGCCCTCGACAAGGTGCTCTCCGTCTCCGGGTTCGAGGCCGGTCGAATCTATCTCAAGGATGAATCCAGTCCCTATCTCATGCTCGCCGTCCACAAGGGCATGGAACCCGAGGGGCTGGAGCGTGTTCACGTCAACGAGGGGTTCTCGGGAAAAGCGTTTCGGACCCGTTCCTTTATCGCCCGGGACGTTCTCGAGCTGGAGGACAGGAAACGGGCCGCCCTATTGCAGGGAAAGGGATTCCGTACGATTGTCTGCGTGCCGCTCATCTTCGCGGACCGCGCGGGAGGAGTCATGAACCTGGCGACAGGAAAACCGGTTCGACTGAAACCGCAGGAGATCGACCTGCTGACGGCCATGGGCAACCAGATCGCAGTGGCGGCCAACAACGCCAGGCTCTACCAGGACCTGAAGCATCAGCTCCGCGTCCTTCGAGAAAAGAAGGAGATGATCAAGTTCTTCGCCTACTCCGTGTCTCACGATCTCAAGAGCCCCGCCGTGGGGATTCACGGGCTGGCCAGGCGTTTTCAGGAAAAGTACTATGAAACCCTGGACGAAAAGGGACGGTCCTACTGCCATCAGATCATGCGGACGGCCGAGCACATGGTGGCCCTGGTGGAAAAAATCAACGCCTACATCGCCGCCCGGGAGTCCGTCCTGACCATGGACCGGGTGGACGTCGCCGAGCTTCTCGACGGCATCCGGGTCGAGTTTTCAGACGTCCTGGAAAAACGGGGCATTCGATGGATTCAACCGGAGGATGCCCCGGAGGTGAGAGCGGACCGGACGGCCCTGGCCCGCATCTTTCGCAACCTCCTGGACAACGCCCTCAAGTACGGCGGGGACGACCTGACGGAGATCCGCGTCGACTACCGCACCACCGGGGACGAGCACGTGTTCCTGTTCCAGGACAATGGGGCGGGAATCCCGTCCGAGGCCCGCGAAAAGGTGTTCCAGGTCTTTCACCGGGAGGCGGCGGTCTGCGGCGGGATCGAAGGATCCGGGCTGGGGCTGGCCATCGTGAAGGAGATCGCGGAGCGGCACGGAGGAAACGTTTCCGTGGAATCCCGTCCCGGAGCGGGCGCTTCCTTCCGAATCAGCCTCGCCAAGGACTTTTCCGGCGACCAATCGGGAGCTGCCACGCCGTCTTCCATGCACCACCTTCCAGGGCTCAATCGAGGAGGGAGCCGATGAAACCCGTGAAGAAGCTTTTGTTCCCGGTGGACCTCTCCGAGGTCTCGCCCAGGATCGCACCGTGGGTCCTCGACCTCGCGAACACGTTCGACGCCGAGGTCCATCTGGTCTTTGTGGCCCGGCGCTTCGAGCAGTTCTCCACCGTGTACGTGTCCCCCCGATCGATCGAGGCCTTCGAGCAGGAGATCAGCCAGGGCGCGGAGCGAGGTCTGGAGGAGTTCGTCAAGGCCCATTTCGAAAGCAAAGGGTTCACCCGGTGCGTGCGCCGGGTCGTCCTGGGGGACGCGGCCGAAGAGATTCTCGACTATATCCGCGCCGAAAACATCGATCTGGTCGTCATGGGAACACACGGGCGCAAGGGTCTGGAGCGGGTCCTTTTCGGCAGCGTTGCGGACCACGTGGTCAAGATGTCCACAGTGCCGGTCCTCACCGTGAACCCCTACCGGGTGGACCTGTCCTGACCCCGGGCCGGCGAGGACCGGTCCCGCCGAAGGGGCGACGCATGAGCATAAAAGGGCTGGACCGGATCTTTCGCCCGAGGAGCATCGCCCTGATCGGCGCCGGCGAACGGCCCGGGTCCATCGGCCGTATCCTCATGAGCAACCTCCTGGCCGGGGATCCGGACGGCGCCGTCTTTCCGGTGAACCCCGGACGGGACCGGGTCATGGGGGTTCCCGCCTGGGCGTCCGTCCGGGACGTCGACGGGCCGGTGGATCTGGCGGTGATCGCCACACCCATTCGAACGGTCCCCGGAATCGTGCGGGAGTGTGCCGAGGCCGGGGTGGGCGGGGCCCTCATCATCTCCGCCGGGGGAAAAGAAGCCGGGGAGGAAGGAAGGCGAATCGAGTCCGAGATCGCCGAGCAGTGCGGGGCCACCGGCCTCCGGATCATCGGCCCCAACTGTATGGGCATCATCTGCGCCAAGCCCCGCATGAACGCCAGCTTCGCCGCGTCCACGCCACGCCCCGGCAAGCTCGCCTTCATCAGCCAGAGCGGGGCCATATGCGCCGCCATTCTTGACATCTCCCTGGAAGAGGGCATCGGCTTTCACACCTTCGTAAGCATCGGCTCCATGCTCGATGTGGATTTCGGCGATCTCGTCGACTACCTGGGAAACGATCCGGACGTCGGCAGTATCGTGCTCTACATCGAGAGCCTCACGAACATCCGCAAGTTCATGAGCGCGGCCCGGGCCGTCTCCCGCGTCAAGCCCATCGTGGTGCTGAAATCGGGCCGATCCCGCGCCGGCGCACGGGCGGCCGGCTCCCACACCGGTGCCATGGCCGGGGAGGACTCGGTGTATGACGCCGCCTTCAAGCGAGCCGGCATCGTCCGGGTGGATACCATCGGCGAGCTCTTCGACTGCGCCGAGCTCATCGCCAAGCAGCCCCTGCCCTCCGGGTCAGGCCTGGCCGTCGTCACTAACGGAGGCGGACCCGGCGTCATGGCCGCAGACGCACTGGCCGCGAGGGGGCTCGAGCCCGCCGTCCTGGAGCC
>JAIPEI010000025.1 GCA_021737245.1 Deltaproteobacteria bacterium
GGGAAAACGCTCGAACGGGCTCAAGACCCGCCGGCGGATCTACACCCAGTCCGTGCGGTTCAGCGACTACCTCCAGACGCTGCCCTCGCCCGCGCTGCGCGAGCGAGGCCCCCGGTACCGCATATCCGCCGAGTACCTTTCCTTCACCATGGGGCTCTCCTACCGGCTGGTCCAGAGCCTTCTCACGAACCCGAAGACCTCTCCATGCCTCTCCTTCGACCCCATCGGGGCCCGCAACCTGCTCATTGCAGGGCGGCACCGTTTTCTGAACCGCATGCTCCAGACGGTGCGCGCCGATGACGGCCCGCTCTTTCTGGTGGACCAAGAACTCCTCGAGGTGTGAGTGGTTCCGGGAGCGCATGAGCCGGATTCGAGTCCTACCCGAGAACGTTGCTTCCCAGATCGCCGCCGGTGAGGTGGTGGAGCGGCCCGCCTCTATCGTGCGCGAGCTCCTGGACAACAGCCTGGATGCGGCGGGCGACCGGATCGAGGTGGTCATCGAGGCCGGCGGGCGCAAGCTGGTGCGGGTGAGCGACAACGGTATGGGCATGGATCGCGACGACCTCCTGCTCAGCCTGGAGCGCCACGCCACGAGCAAGGTGAGGGCGCTCGAGGATCTCTACTCCATCGGAACCCTGGGGTTCCGGGGGGAGGCGATTCCAAGCATCGCCTCGGTCTCCCGCCTGGAAATCATTTCCCGAACAGAAGAGAGCCTTGCGGCGCACCGTGTCAGGATCGACGGGGGCCGGCTTCAGTCCATCGAGGAGACCGGGGCGCCCGCGGGGACCGTCGTTGCGGTGAGAGACCTGTTTTTCAACACACCGGCGCGGCGCAAGTTCCTGAGGACGGCCAGGACCGAGACCCACCACGTGATGGAGACCGTTTCCCGGATCGCCCTGCCGTATCGGGGGATCTCCTTCCGGCTGCGGGAGGGGGACCGGACCCTGCTCCATTACCCGGCGTCCGAGAAAGAGGTGGAGCGGTTGGCCATGCTGCTCGGCCGTGAGACGGCGCAGCGCATGGAGCCGGTGGAGCGGGCCTCGGGCCCGGTGGAGGTCCGGGCCCACCTGGCGCCGCCGGAGCTCAGCCGGTCCCGGGCGGACCGGATCCTCGTCTACGTGAACGGCAGGAACGTGCGGGACCGTCTCCTGACGCGGGCGGTCATGGAAGGCTACGGCCAGAGACTCATGAAGGGCCGCTACCCGCAGGCGGTGGTCACCCTGGAGATGGATCCCTCCCTGGTGGACATCAACGTCCATCCCACCAAGCAGGAGGTCCGGTTCCGCGACGGAAGGACGGTCTACCGGGCCGTTGTATCCGCCGTGGACGAAGGGCTTTACAGGCGCGGCGGCATGATGGTCCGTTCGGACCTCCCGAAGCGGGAGGCACCGTCCGGCTCACCCTCTCCGTCGTTCGGGACCGCCGAGGACGGAAGGCGCTACGAACCCGCAGACAGGCCGGAGAGCCCTCGGATCGATCATGCCGGTGCGCCCGTGCAGCAGAGCTTCCGATCGCGGCCTCTCTTCGTGATCGGACAGCTCAGGAACACCTACATCCTGTGCCAGGCTCAGGACGGCCTCCTTCTGGTCGATCAGCACGCGGCCCACGAGCGGGTGGTCTACGAGTCCCTTCAAAGGGGGGCGCGGAATGGGGCCGCCCAGGCCCAGCCCTTTCTGATCCCCAAGCGGATCGAGCTTTCCGTGGCAGAGGCCGGGCTCCTGGAGGCGCACGGAGAAGCGCTGGCGCGTCTCGGCCTGGAGGTGGAGCCTTTCGGCGGAACCACGTGCCTTCTCCGGTCGGTGCCGCCCGTGCTCGTGGAGGCCGATCCGGACGCCTTTCTGAGGGAGCTGCTCGCGCGCCTGAAGGAGACCGGCGGGGAGCTCGAGAGCGATGCGGCGCTGGACGAGCTGCTCGCCGTGATGGCCTGCCACGGCGCCGTTCGGGCCGGCAAGCCCCTGTCCGAGCGTGAGATGAACGCGCTGCTCGACGACCTCCACAAAACGGAGCTTCCGACCAACTGCCCTCACGGCCGGCCTGTGTCCCGGAAGATCACCTGGGGGGAGCTGGAGCGGATGTTCAAGCGGGTGGTGTGAGCCCATGGGCGGGGACCGCAAGCGCATCGTGGTGATTACGGGTCCCACGGCCGCCGGGAAGACGGCGCTGGCCGTGGACCTGGCCCTGGCCCTGGGCGGCGAGGTCGTCAACGCCGACTCCATGCAGGTCTACCGGCACATGGACGTGGGCACGGCCAAGCCCGCGAAAGAGGAGATGCGGGGAGTTCCCCACCACCTCCTCGACGTGGTGGATCCGGACCAGCCGTTCAATGCCGCCCGGTACCGGGAGCTCGCCGCGCCCGCGGTCGAGAACATCACGGGCGCAGGCAGGGCCTGTTTCGTGGTCGGAGGATCCGGCCTTTACATCCGCGCCCTTCTGGGGGGGCTCTTCGAATGCCCGGAGGCGTCCCCGGAGGTTCGGTCCCGCCTGAATCAGGCGTGGGAGGAGGAGGGCGGAGAGGCGCTCCACAAACGCCTTGGGTCCCTTGACCCGGACGCCGCCCTGGGCGTCCATCCGAACGATCGGGTGCGGGTCCTGAGGGCGCTCGAGGTCATCGAGCTCACGGGACGCCCCTTTTCCTCGCTGGCCGGGGAGCACCGGTTTCGGGAGGACGCCTTCGAAGCCCTCAAGGTGTGCCTCCACATGCCCCGGGAGCGCCTGTACGAGCGGATCGACGCCCGGAGCCGGGCCATGATGGAGGGAGGTCTCCCGGAGGAGACCCGCAGGCTCTTCGAAAAGGGCTACTCCAGGGAGCTCAAGCCCATGCAGGCCATCGGATACCGTCACGCCACGGCCTTCCTGGAGGGAGCGTGGGGCAGGGAGGAGGCCGTAAAGCGTCTCCAGGCGGACACCCGGCGTTACGCCAAGCGTCAGATGACGTGGTTTCGCGGGGAGAGCGGCGTCCTCTGGCGCAGCCCTGGAGACCGCGACCTCATACTGAGCGAGGCCGCGGCGTTTCTGAACCGTCACGCTTGACCGGACGGCCGATTTGTCGGATCATAGACCGCCGGTTACGGCTTTTTTCTTCAAGCGCCGCCCAATCTTCATCGGGCGTTCCGACAAGGGAGGAGGACCGCATGAAGAGTCGAATGCCGGGCCTGAGACGGGCGGTCCGGTACGGATGCCTGCTCGTGCTGGTGGCGGCGGCGGGTTGTGCGACCCGCTCGGCGGTTCCCGAGCGCTTGCTGGGTTCGCCGGAGCATCACGTGGCCAACGGGATCAAGCTCCTGGGGAAAGGACGCCTGGATCCGGCCCAGAGGGAGTTCAGGATCGCCCTCGCCCTCGATCCCCGATGCGCCCTGGCGCACAGGGGAGAGGCGCTCGTGCTCGGGATCCGGCGGGATTTCGACGCCGCCTTTGCCGCCTGCGGCCGGGCCGTCCGATTCACCACCAGGACGGATCTCGAAAGCTCCCTCCAGGAAGAGTTCGCGCGCTGCGGGGCGGTCCGCCGCGGGAGAAGCAGCCGGCTGAGACCGGTCGCCGGCGAGGAGATGACCCATCCGGCACGGCTCTTCGTGGTGGAGTTCTTGAACGCCTACTACCGGATGGGGGTTGCATTCAAGCTCGGCGGCGCTCACGAGGAGCATGAAGAGGCCCTGGGAAACGCGCTCTCCATTACGGAGGCGTTCACCGGGGAGGCCTCTCACCACCTGCAGGCAGCCATTGCGCTGGACGGTTTCGCGCCAGGTACGGAGTTCGCGCGGGGCGTGGCCTTTCTGGACAGCGTCAGCCGGGCGGAGGCCGCGGCGCTTCTCATCCGGGAGCTCGACCTGGTGGGGCTCCTGGGAAAGCCGGCCGGCGGGGAGCAATGTCCTGTGGCGATGCCCGTCCGGCCCCCCGACCTCGAGGGGCACCCCTTGGAGAAGGATCTTCAGACGGTCCTGGACCTGGGGATCGACGGTTTCGCTACCTTCGACGACGGGACCTTTCATCCGGACAGCCCCATGCACCGGGCCGCGTATGCTTCCGCCGTCACGGACCTCCTGGAGCGGATGAATCACGGTGAAGGAATACTGAGCGAGGGACCCCAGCTGTCGCCTTTCGAGGACGTTCCCCTGTCCTCTCCTCCCCTGCGGGCCGCGCCCGCCTGTGTGAAGCTCCGGATTCTGGACGGGCGTGAAGGCCGATTTCGTCCGGCTGAGCCTCTCTCGGGACAGGAGGCTGCAAAGAGCCTGCATCGCCTGAAGGCGTTGATCCAGTCGGAGTAGGCGGCCCGGCCGTCCATCCGGGGCTGTTTCCATTGTGAACCCGAAGCCATTGAGACGAAACAACATGAGACACGTCAACGTCCTTATCATTCCCGCCGCCGTCTGCTTTCTGTCCGTCGTGTTCACCGTCACAGGGTGGGTGCACACCGCCTCGGCCCGATCCGGGAGCGAAGCCGCGGAAGGGACCGTCCTGGCCGTCGGCACCGCCTCTTTGAAGGAGGGAAACCCGGCCGCCGCCAGGAAGCGGGCCCTGGCCGATGCGTTGGAGAAGGGGGTGGAGGAGTATCTGCTCAGACGCCTGGACGGCAAGGCCGTTGCGGGGCAGCTCTCGCGCTTTGTCCAGGATCTCGTTCCCGCGGCCCGCAACGAGATCGCTAACTACAACATGCTCGGGGAGGAAGAGATCGAGGGAGGGACCTACCTGGTGCTCGTGCGGGTCCGGGTGAACGAGCAAACCCTGGAGAGGGCCCTCGAGGAAGCCGGGTTCCTGCGTGAGGAAGGCCCTCCCGTCAAGGTCCTTTTCATGATCAGCCGGCACGCTTCCGGCTCGAAAGAGCCCGTCTACTGGTGGAAGGAACCCGGAACCGGCGAGGGCCTCCTGCCGGTGGAGCTTTTCTTGAACCGGGCGTTCGAGGACCTCGGTTTCAACCCGGTGAGCAGGACGACAAACGCGCCGGAAGGAGACGATGCAGAGGCGCCGGACGCAGAACTCACCCTGGCGGAGGCGGCCGAATGGGGACGGCTGTGCTCGGCCGATCTGGTCGTGACCGGTTCTTGCGTGATATCGGGAGACCTCGTGTCCATTCACCTACAGGCGATCGACGTGGCCTCGGCGTCCGTTGTGGCCGAGCAGGGGGCCCAGGCGTCCCTGTCCCCGGACCTGACGGGCCCGGAGAGAACCCGGGACGGCATCGAGCGTGCCGTGAAGAGCACGGCGGCTCCCCTGGCCGATCGAATCCGGGAGGCGTTCCATCCCGTCGAAGCCGACCCGGAGCAGGTCCTGCTCACCCTCCAGGGAATCGGGAGCTTCACGCTGCTGCAGCAGTTCACCCGCTTCCTCAGAGACGGCGTACCGGGCGTGAAGTCCGTGATCCAGACGCGTTTCAAGGGAGACACCGCGAGCTTTTCCATCGGCTATCCTGAAGGGAGCGATCGGTTTCTGGACCGCATGCTCAACCGGCCGGAGCTGCCGTTTCCTTTGACCGCGAGGAAGAACGAGTCCGGAGAGATCGTCGTGACGCCCCTCTGAGTGCTCGCAGTGAAAAGCGGCCGCATGGACTCTTTTCCTCCCCCCCGGGAGCCGGCGCGCATGACCATTCCCAACCTGATCACGACGCTGAGGATCATCCTCACGCCCATCTTCATCATCTACCTGCTGAACGAGCAGTTCGCCGCGGCGCTCGTGGTATTCATCGTCTGCGGCGTCAGCGACGGCCTGGACGGCTTCCTGGCCCGCGTGCTCAAGCAGAGGAGCACCCTCGGCACCTACCTCGATCCCATTGCGGACAAGCTGATCCTCGTCTCCACCTTTGTGGTCCTTGCGGTCATGGAGCAGATCCCCATCTGGCTCGCCGTGACCGTGCTCAGCCGGGACGTGCTGATTTCCCTCGGCGTGGTGGTGCTTCAGCTCTACGGCATGGACATTCGGATTCGGCCCTCCATCCTGAGCAAGATCACCACATGCTTCCAGTTCATCACCGTCATCGGGGTGCTCGGATCGGAGTTCGTTTCACTGCCGCAGGTGCTCTACGATTCCCTGTTCGTGCTGACGGCCGCCGCCACCATCGGTTCGGGTCTTCATTACATGCACGCCTGGTTCAAGATGATGGGCGAGGGGGAGGAATGAAGACGATTTTTCTCCACCGGAAGGCGCCGGCGGGCATCTGCTTGATCAATGGCCGCTTCCCGGGAGGTGAATGTCCGGGAGTCAAGGAGGCGCTCCATGGGAACATCTCACAATGCACGCACCCCGGGCTCTGAATCGAAGCTGGGGATCGCCGTGATCGGCGGAGGGCGCCGGTGCCGTTCCCTTCTGGAGGTGCTGGAGACCGCGGACCCGAAAACGGGATTCAAGGCCGAGATCGTGGGCGTGGCGGACATCGACCCGGCGGCCGAGGGGTACCGCTACGCCCGGGCCGCCGGGGTGTTCACAACGCAGGATTACAACGACCTCTTCGATCTGCACGGCGTGGATCTCGTCATCAACCTCACGGGCAACAAGGACCTCTGCCCGGCCATCGCCCGAAGCGCACCGGCGCACATTCCCGTCCTGCCGTATCCGGCGGCGGTCCTGTTTCAGGAGATCGTTCACGAGGTCCTGACCGCCAGCCGCCGGGTGGCGGAGCAGGCCGACGAGATCCATCGGACCAAGTCCTTTGTGCGGGCCGTGGCCCAGGCCACCATCGTAGGGGCCATGGTTCTGGATACGGACTACCGGATCCAGTGGATCAACAAGGCGGGCGCCGGCATGGCGGGAATCGACGAGAAGGAGGCTCTCGGAAAATACTGCTTCCAGGTCTCGCACCACAGGGTGGGCCCCTGCACCTTCGCAGATGTGGCCTGCCCCATGCAGGAGACGCTGAAAACAGGCCTGACGGCGCACGCGATCCACGAGCACATGCTGGGAGACGGATCCAAGGTCTTCTGCGACGTCACCACCTTCCCGCTGTTCAACAAGGCCCGGGAGGTGGTGGAGGTGGTGGAGTTCATCCGGGACATCACCTCGGACATCAACCACGAGGTGGAGCGCCGGACCACGGCCCTGAAGAAAGACCTGGCCAAGCTCGTTCAGGAGGACAAGCTCATCGCCCTGGGCAAGATGGTGGCCTCGGTGGCCCACGAGATCAACAATCCCATCGGCTCGATCATCAACTTCACCAAGCTCGTTCGGAATGCCCTTCGCGAAGGAGATCTGGATGAAGCCGGCATCGCACGGTATGAACGCTATCTGGACCTGAGCCTGCGGGAGGCGGAGCGGTGCGGGCGGATCGTCACCAACCTGCTCTCCTTTTCCCGCCAGCAGGCCGTGGATCCCAAGACCATCGATCTGGGCGCCATGCTGGACGACATCGCCGCGCTGACCCGGCACAAGCTGGAGCTCGCCGACATCGAGTTCCGGAAACGGATCTACGACGAGCCCCTGTGCGTCTGGGGGGACTACACCCAGATCCAGCAATGCTTTGTCAACCTGATCTTCAACGCCATCGAGGCCATGCCGGAGGGAGGGCGTTTGACCATCCGGGGCGGACGGGACGAAGACCGGAACGAGGCCTGGCTGGATGTGAGCGACACGGGCACGGGCATAGCAGAGGAGCACCTGTCCAGCATCTTTGAGCCTTTCTTCACCACCAAGACCGACGGCTATGGAGTGGGCCTGGGCCTTTCCATGGTGTACGGCATCATTCGCGAGCACCGCGGCCGTATCACGGTAAAGAGCGAGGCGGGGAAAGGCGCCACCTTCCGGGTGACATTGCCGGTGGCTCCGGAGGAGGGAGGAATGCCATGAGCGCGTTCCACATCCTGGTGGTAGACGACGAGGAGGCCATGCGCGAGTCGCTGGCCGCGTGGCTGCAGAAGGCCGGGCACGAGGTGACCATGGCCGCCGGCGGCGACGGAGCGCTGGAGGTTCTGGGCCAGCAGCCCTGCGACCTGGCCCTGGTGGACGTCAAGATGCCCGGGATGGACGGGCACGAGCTGCTCCGGCGCATCAAGGAGGACCACCCGCGGGTCATGGTGGTCATGATTACCGCCTACGGCAGCATCGAGTCGGCCGTGGAGGCCATGAAGCAGGGCGCCAACGACTATCTGCTGAAGCCGTTCGATCCGGAGCATCTCATGCTCCTCATCGAGAAGCTGGTCAAGCAGAAGGAGGTCATGGACGAGTACCACGTCATGCAGGCCCGTCTGGCCGAATGGGACACGGGCGGGTTCGAGGATTTGCTGGGGCGGTCCCTGCCCATGAGAGAGGTGTTCAAGCAGATCGAGGAGGTGGCGCAGACCGATACCCCGGTCCTCATCAGCGGAGAGACCGGCACGGGCAAGGAGCTGGTGGCCAGGGCCGTCCACTCGCGGAGCCTCAGGACCTACGGCCCCTTCATCGCCGTGAACTGCGGGGCCATCCCCGAGCACCTCCTGGAGAGCGAGCTCTTCGGGCACGAGCGGGGGGCGTTCACCGGTGCGGTCAAGACCCGCCTGGGACGCCTCGAGATGGCCAACCAGGGCACGCTCTTCCTGGACGAGGTGGGGGAGATCGGGCTGGCCATGCAGGTGAACCTGCTGCGTGCCCTGGAGGAGAAGCGCTTTCTGCGCCTCGGGGGGCAGCGGGAGGTGGAAAGCGATTTCCGGCTCATCTGCGCGACCCATCGGAACCTGGATCTCCTGATGGAGGAGGGCCGGATCCGGAGCGACTTCTACTACCGCATCAACGTGATCACCATACGCGTCCCTCCCCTGAGGGAGCGAAGGGACGACGTTCCGCTTCTTGCACACCACTTCCTTCATCAGTTCGCCCGCGAGATGGGAAGGCGGGTGGACGGGATCGCACCGGAGGCGCTGCGCCTGCTTCAGGATTACGCCTGGCCGGGCAATGTGCGCGAGCTCAAGAACGTGATCGAACGGGCCGTGGTGGTGAATCGGAGCGGCACCGTCGAAGGAGACGACTTGACCTTTCTCCGTGCCGGTGAAACCGCGCGCTCCGGCGCCGGGAGCCTGGAAGAGGTCGAGGCCGGCCACATCCGAAAGACCCTCGAGACGTGCGGCTGGAACATCTCCCGGGCCGCCCGCATCCTCGGCATCCACCGGGGGACGCTCACGCGACGAATGAAGAAGTACGGCCTGGACAAGGGATCCTGAGTCGACCGTGGCCAAGACATCCGACCAGAACGGCCCGGCCGTACCGGAGGACACCGGATCCACGACCTTTCTGGACCCGTTCGCCGGCCACGTGGAAATCGTTCCCCTCGGGGATGTGGACGGGGTGGCGGTTTCCGTGGCGGCCGCGAACCTCCAGGCGGTGCTCGGCCTCCCGGCCGACGTGCTCCCCGCCCGTGCCGATCCCGACTATGCGCTCATTCCGGCCCGCCGGCAGTACGACGCCCTGCCCATCCTCCGGGAGATCCAGGCGGGCATGCCGGACAAATCCGTCCGGCTGGGCATCTTGAGCGGGGATCTCTGCCTTCCGATCTTCAGCTACGTCCTGGGTGAAGCCCAGGTGAAGGGCCGCGCCGCCGTGATCTCCCTTTTCCGGCTCAAGCAGGGCCGGGAGGGCCGCCCCTGCACACCGAGCCGGATCTACGAGCGGGTGGCCAAGGTGGCCCTTCACGAGACAGCCCACGTCCTGGGACTCACGCACTGCCGGGAGGAGGGCTGCCTCATGCGCTTCAGCCTCGGCGTGGAGCACATCGACGAGCTCGCCATGCGGTTTTGCCCGGTGTGCGAGCTGCGGCTGCTCCGGGGGCGGAGGGGCGCTTCCTGAAACGGGCCCGAGGCCGTGTCCGGGGCCTCAGGTGCGGAGAAACGCGCTCCTGAGCCTGTCCCACTCCAGACCGGGCACCCGGCCGTAGATGTCGCCCAGCGCCCGGCCGCCGGTGGCGGCGAGCCGGTAGCCGGTTTCCTCGGCGATCATGCTTGTCAGGCGGGCGACCTCATCCTCCATCCAGGCCAGGCCTTCCTCCTCGAAGAAGAGGTTCCTGAGCCCCCCGCGCATGCGAACCGGCTCGATCACCATGAGCCATCCGTCGTCGTAAGGGGAATCCTCAGGGGGCGGTCCATTTCCCGCCGCCTTGGGGTTCACGGCCACCACCACACCTTCCAGAGGGCTGAGCCCGCCGGCCGTCAGGTTTCCCCGGACCATGCCGAAGCCGGGCTCCCCCTGGCCCACCGTGGCCCCGAGCCCTGGAAGCTGGAAGGCGTCCAGGGGGCCGAACAGGCGGGAGGCGAAGTCGTCCAGGCCCACCCGCACCCGTCCCCCGTATTCCACGCGGGCCCAGGTGTGCCCCTCGTGATAGTAGTAGTTTCGCGCCAGGGCGAACCCGCTCACAAGGGTCTGCTCCACCCTGCTCAGGGGCTCCGCCGTTCCGGCGTCCTCGATCATCCGGTGGTATGCGCAGTGCTCACAGTCATAGTCGTTCACGCAGTACTTGACTGAGACCCGGCCCGAGAGCATGTGACGGCACTTCTTCTGCTCGGTGGATCGATGAGGCAGGTCCTTCGACACCTGCCAGCCCGCCAGGGCCCTGCCGTGTTTCAGCCTGCCCTCTGCGATGTCCTGCTTGAGCTTTCGATCCAGGGGGCAGGACAGGCAGTCGTAGGCGTCCATGCAAGCCGTGGGCTTGATGACCCCGGCCCGGCTCCAGACGCAGAGGTTGCCGGTCATATCGTAGACCACGGCCTGTTGCACTCCCCTGGCTGCTTTTCCGGTCGATGGTTTCATGGCGCACCTCCTTGGCGGCCCATGCCGCCCGCTGGGGTTCGCCGTTTCATAAGGCAAGCATCGGGCCGGTTTTCCGCCGAGGCGCTGCTGTTTTTCAACGCACTGAAATGCTTCGCCCTATCAGGAGCAGGCCCCGGCATCTCTCCAGGGGGCCGAAACGGTTTTTGATGCAGAAGGGGACGAACAACGCGGTGGACGGCCTGGAAAACCGGAGAAAACCGAATATGATCAGGGAGTTGCCTTTCCAGTTGCGGACTGCGGCAGCATGTGTGAAGAATGCATCAGTCCGGTGGCTCGTTGCGAGATGATGCGCAATGCATCACCCGGCCTGGAAAGGGGAAGATCAGGCTCTGTCGGCCCAGCCTGCGGGGCAGGCCAGCTCGCATCTGCGACAGTAATGGATCCATCCTCTTTGGGGCTCTCCAGGGGCGGGCTCGGGCGCAGGTTTTCGACGGGCCACGTCCCTGTCCATCTGCCTGCTGCAAAGGGACCGCTCGTAGATCCCCTGTGGGAAGGCCTTTTGAGGGCAGGCCCGGATGCACGGGGCTTCGCAGGCCATGCAGGGCGCATACTCCAGGGGCCTTGCCGGTTCCAGGTCCCGGTCGAGAAACAGGGCGCGGAGCCTGACCCTGGGTCCAAAGGGCGGGGTGATGAGGAGATTGTTCTTTCCGATGACCCCCAGACCGGCGTGAACGGCCGCATCCTTGAGAAAGATTCCGCCCTTTTCCATGCGATAGGGGATGTCACGGGCTGCAACGCCCAGCTCCGGGCGAAGCCACTCGATGATCTGCTTCGAGATGCGCATGAGGGTGCGGTTTCCCGGTGTGCCCTGAAGGCCGTCCCACCAGTCGAGCCGGGGTTGATCCGCTGGATGGGCCAGGCCCAGCACCAGAATGGCCCGGGCGTTCTGAGGCCATGGACCCAGGCCGCAGGCGACGTAGGACCGCGAGCTCTGCACCGCTTCCCTGGATGCGATGCCGGCCAGGGAGGCTCCCAGGGACCGTGCATACCGCAGCAGGTCCTGGGCCCGATGGTCTGAAGGATTCGTGCTCATGATATCCAGCTCCAGGCGGAGGCCCACGCGGGGCCTCCGGATGCCTCCACCTCAGAGGGTTTGTGGGAGTGTGACGGGGCATCATACCGCCCCCGGCGAAAAGGTCAAGGCGCCCGAGCAGGACCCTTCAGGGACGGAGAATTGGGCTTGACAGGCTGTGCGGGCGTTGGTACGTTCTAGCCGTTTTCCGAAGGCACGTAGCTCAGGGGGAGAGCGCTACCCTGACACGGTAGAGGTCCTGGGTTCAAATCCCAGCGTGCCTACCACGGTTCCGAACGACGGAGGCCGGCCGCACCTGGGTCGGCCTTTTCTCTTGGGAGCGCGGTTCGCCGGGATCTCCTGCAGGTCGGAAGAACCGTCCGGCCGCGTCGTCCGTTTCGATGGGTATTTCACGGGGAATCAGGGGTGGAATCAACGCAAAATCGGGAACTTAATCCTTGACTTTTCGTCGTTGTTTATGTATGTTACACATTCTTGTTTCATTTGTTTAATCTTTCCGCATACTCACAAATGCTGGGTTGCAGGAGCGGAAGGACTCCGTCAGGGGCACTGCACGGGAGGACGGACCGAAGCCGGAGCCGATATCCGGTGACTTTCGTTTCAATCGACATGTTGCAGAGTTGAATGAAGACACCCAAAAGGCATCTGAGCGGGTTCACGTTGTGACCTTGGATGCCTTATATTTTTGCCGATTCGAGCCATGACAGCATTCACCGTCGAGTACAGGGACAAGGGCCGGACCGTCGAGGAATCCGGACCCGTGACCGCGGCGAAGGCCCTGGAGGACCTGGGAGTCAAGGGCCTGGAGCGCTTGGTGGCGGTACGGGTCAATGGGGAGCTGCGGGACCTCAATGAGACCATCGATGAGGAGTCCGCGCTGGAGCCCGTCCGGGCGGACTCGGACGAGGGCCTGGACATCCT
The DNA here is from genome assembly GCA_021737245.1 of Deltaproteobacteria bacterium. Taxonomy (GTDB): domain Bacteria; phylum Desulfobacterota; class DSM-4660; order Desulfatiglandales; family HGW-15; genus JAIPEI01. Next base: position 12,668 of record JAIPEI010000025.1, read on the forward strand.
GCGCCACAGCACGAGTCACGTCATGGCCGAGGCGGTGAAGTCCCTCTTCCCCGGGGTCAAGGTGACCATCGGCCCGTCCATCGAGAACGGTTTCTACTACGACTTCGACTACGAGCGGCCTTTCAGAGACGACGATCTTCCCGGGATTCAGGCCAAGATGGAGGAGATCATCCGGGAGGATCTGCCCTTCTCCCACACCGTGGTCCCCCGGGAGCGTGCCGTTGAGCGCTTCAAGGGCGAGGGCGAGTACTATAAGGTGGAGCTTCTGGAGGAGATGGACGCGGACAGCGTGTCGCTTTACAGCCAGGGCGCTTTCACCGACCTCTGCCGCGGACCCCACATCCCTTCCACCGGCAGGATCAAGGCCTTCCAGCTGACCAAGACGGCCGGGGCCTATTGGCGCGGCGACGAGAAGCGCCCCATGCTGAGCCGGATCTACGGGGTGGCCTTTGCGGACAGGAAGGCGCTCAAAAAGCACCTCCAGCAGCTGGAGGAAGCCAGGAAACGCGACCACGTGCGGTTGGGAAAAGAGCTGGGCATCTTCAGCACGCACGAGGAGATCGGCGCGGGCATGGTGGTCTGGCACCCCAAGGGGGCCATGCTCCGGCATTTGATCGAAACCTTCGAGATCCAGGAGCATCTGCGGCGGGGGTACAAGATCGTCCGGGGGCCCGAGATCCTCAAGACGTCCCTGTGGGAGAAGTCCGGTCACTTCGACAACTACCGGGAGAACATGTACTTCACGGAGATCGACGAGACCTCCTACGGCGTCAAGCCCATGAACTGCCTCTCCCACATGCTCATCTACAAGACCGGGATCAAGAGCTACCGGGATCTTCCCCAGCGCTACTTCGAGATGGGGGTGGTGCACCGCCACGAGCGGTCCGGCGTGCTCCACGGGCTGCTGCGGGTGCGGGAGTTCACCCAGGACGACGCACACATCCTCTGCACCCCGGATCAGCTCGACGGGGAGATCAAGGGCGTCCTGGATCTCGTGCAGTACATGGTCACGGTGTTCGGCTTCGACTACGACCTGGAGCTGAGCACCCGGCCCGAGAAGTCCATCGGCTCCGACGAGGACTGGGAACGGGCCACGAGCGCCCTTCACCGGGCTGTGGACGACCTGGGTCTGCCCTGCCGGCTCAATGAGGGGGACGGCGCCTTCTACGGGCCCAAGATCGACGTGAACCTCCGGGACGCCCTGGACCGGAGCTGGCAGTGTGCGACCATTCAGGTGGACTTCACGCTGCCGGACCGGTTCGACCTTCACTACGTGGACCGCGACGGCGAGCGAAGGCGCCCCGTGATGATCCACCGGACCATCCTGGGCTCCATGGAGCGGTTCATCGGCGTGCTCATCGAACAGTACGCCGGAGCGTTCCCGGTGTGGATCGCACCGGTTCAGGCCGTTGTCATGACCGTGACGGACCGCAACATTCCGCACGCGGAGGGCGTTCGTCAGACCCTGAGCGAGGCGGGCGTGCGGGTGGAAGCGGACTTCCGAAACGAGAAGCTGGGGTTGAAGGTCCGGGAGGCCCAGCTCCAGAAAATTCCCTACATGCTCATCGTGGGGGACAAGGAATCCGAAGAGGGAGGGGTGACCCCGCGTCTTCGTACCGGGAAGAACCTCCCGTTTATGAGTCCTGAGGCCTTCGTGGAGCGCATCCAGGAAGAGTCCCAACAAAGGAGGTCGTCGCTATAGCCAAGAGAGCCAATCAGACCAACGTCAACCAGAGGATCCGCGCCAAGACGGTTCGGCTGATTCAGGCCGACGGCGAACAGGTTGGAATCGTGCCCATCGAAGAGGCGCTCGAGGTGGCCAAGAAGGCCGGTCTCGACCTGGTGGAGGTTGCACCCAATGCCGATCCGCCCGTTTGCCGGATCATGGATTACGGAAAGTTCAAGTACCAGGCGAGCAAGAAGGGGCAGGAGACCAAGAAGAAAAGCCGGACCGTCCAGCTCAAGGAGGTCCGCATGCGGCCCCGCACCGAGGAGCACGACCTGGGGTTCAAGCTCAAGAACATCCGCAAGTTCCTCGAGAAACGGGATCGGGTCAAGGTCACCGTGCTTTTCCGCGGACGTGAGATGGCTTACATGGACCAGGGCATCGAGCTGCTGAAGCGGGTGGCCGAAGAGGTGGAAGAGATCGGCACCGTGGAGCAGGCACCGACCCGTGAGGGCTGGCGGCTCACCATGGTGCTCGTACCCAAGTAGATCAAGGGCTCCCGAAAGGCCTTCCGACCGGACAATCGTCCCGGAGGGTCCCGCCGTGTCCTTGCCGGATGTGCCGCCCCGCAGCGGGCCGGCGGACGCGTTCGTGGGCGAAGGGATCGGGACTGATCGATCATCGCTCATGACCATACGATGGAGGAGGTTGAACATGCCGAAGATGAAGAGCAATCGTGGCGCCGCCAAGCGGTTCAAAGCCACGGGCACAGGAAAAATCGTTCGGAACAAGGCCAAAGCCAGTCACATCATGACCAAGAAATCGACCAAGAAGAAGAGAAACCTTCGGCGGTCGGCGCTGGTGGACGCAACCAACGTCAAGGGCATCAAGCGGATGCTGCCTTATCTGTGAGATCCGCCGGAGCGATGCTTCTCGAATGCCGACACCAGACAAACGAGGTTGAATCATGCCTAGAGTGAAACGAAGCGTGCCCTCGAGGCAGCGAAGAAGAAAAGTACTCAAGGAGGCCAAGGGGTTCCGGGGAGCGAGCAGCAAGCTCTTCCGCAGCGCCACGGTGGCCGTGGATCGCGCCCGGGCCTATGCCTACCGGGACCGGAAGGTTCGAAAGCGGGAGTTCCGCAGGCTCTGGATCACGCGGATCAACGCCGCTGCGAGGCAGCACGGCATGAGCTACTCCCAGTTCATGGGGGGCATGCACAAGGCGGGCATCGAGCTCGACCGGAAGATCCTTGCGGACATGGCCGTGAACGATCCGGCGGCTTTCGGCCGGATTGCGGAGATGGTCAAGGACTAGAGCCCTCCCGACAACAACTCGAGCCGGTGAGAAAGGTCCCGGGGCCGGATGATCGAACAGCTGCGCCAGATTGAAGAAGAAGCGCTGCGGGAGCTCGAAGCCATCGAGGAGGAGGACCGCCTCGAAGCGTTCCGCATCGCCTACCTCGGGAAGAAAGGCCGGCTGACAGCCGCCCTCAAGGGGATGGGGAAGCTCTCTCCGGAGGAGCGCCCTGAGGCCGGCAAGACGGCCAACGAGGTGAAAAGCCGCCTCTCCGGGGCCTTCGAGGCCCGGAAGCGCGAGATCGAGGACAGGAAGTACGGCGCCGGCCAGGACCTCCTGGACGTGACCCTGCCGGGGCGCCGGCCGATCCGGGGCCACATCCACCCCATCACCGGGGTCACCCGGGAGATCTGTCACATATTCGAGCGCATGGGCTTTCGGATCGTCAAGGGGCCGAACATTGAGCTCGACTACTACAACTTCGAGGCCCTGAACATCCCCAAGGACCACCCGGCCCGGGACATGCAGGACACCTTCTACGTCAGCGAGAACGTGGTCCTGCGCACCCACACCTCCCCCATGCAGGTCCGCGTCATGGAGAAGCAGCCGCCGCCCGTGGCTGTGATCGCCCCCGGAAAGGTGTACCGCCGCGACTCGGACGTCACCCACACGCCCATGTTCCACCAGGTGGAAGGCCTCCTGGTGGACGAGGGCGTGACCTTCGGCGACCTCAAGGGGACCCTGACGGCCTTTGCCCACCGGATCTTCGGCCGCGACACGGACGTTCGCTTCCGCCCCAGCTTTTTCCCGTTCACGGAGCCGAGCGCCGAGATGGACATCCGCTGCGTGATCTGCGGCGGTTCCGGGTGCAGGACCTGCTCTCAGACAGGGTGGCTCGAGATCCTGGGCTCCGGCATGGTGGACCCCGAGGTCTACGGGTTCGTGGGCTACGACCCGGAGCGCGTCTCGGGCTTCGCCTTCGGCATGGGCATCGAGCGGATCGCCATGCTGAAGTACGGGATCGACGACATCCAGCTTTTCTTCCGGAACGACATGCGGTTTCTGAGGCAGTTCTAGACCGCCTGCGCAGCCGGTCCCTCCCGGTCCGACCCACCGGTGAGCACGTGCCCGGAGTCTCTCCCGTCCGCCCTCACCAAAAACATGAAGGGACACGTTTAACTTTCTGATCTGTTGACATGATTCCGCTATGCCGGTATGCTCGACCGGAGCACGGCCGAGGCGGGAACGGAGCGAGACGGGCATGCGACTGACCCTGAACTGGTTGAAGGAGTACGTGGATATCGACATGGAGCCGGAAGCGCTGGCCCGGCTTCTCACCATGGCCGGGCTGGAGGTGGAGGCTTTGGAACCTCTGGGCCGCGGCCTGGAGCAGGTGGTGACGGCCCGCGTGGCATCCGTGGAAAGGCATCCCAATGCGGATCGTCTCTTCGTTTGCCGGGTGGACGCCGGAGAGGGCGAGGTCGAGGTGGTCTGCGGGGCCCCCAATGTGCGGGAGGGCATGGTCACCGCCTACGCGCCTCCAGGGAGTCGCCTGCCGAACGGGCCGGCCGTGAAGGAGACCAGGATCCGGGGCCGGGTTTCCCACGGAATCCTCCTGGCGGAGGACGAGATGGGGTTGACCGACGACCACTCCGGGGTGATGGAGCTGCCCGGAGACCTGACGCCCGGCAGCCCGGTGAACCGGGTGCTGCCGCTGGAGGACTGGGCGCTCGAGATCGGACTCACGCCCAACCGGCCCGACTGCACCTCGGTCATCGGCGTGGCTCGCGAGGTGGCCGCACTGACCGGCGGGACCCTTCGAAGGCCCGAGATTCCCTCCATGGAAGGGGACCGCTCCGCCATCGAGGAGCACACGCGGGTTACCGTCGACGATCCCCAAGGCTGCCCGCGATACTCGGCCGGGATCGTCTGGAAGGTCGAGATCGGCCCTTCGCCGTTCTGGATGCGCTATCGGCTGCACTCATCCGGGGTCCGCAGCATCAACAATGTGGTGGACGTGACCAACTTCGTGCT
>JAIPEI010000026.1 GCA_021737245.1 Deltaproteobacteria bacterium
CAGGGCGATACGCGACTCCTCCACCGCCCTTTCGGCCTGCCGGACACCGGCCTCGGCCTCCTGCAGGCCCTGCCGGGCCCGCTCGACCCCGGCCTTGGCCTCGAGAAAGACGGAGCGCGCCCGCTCCATGTCCTGCTCCGTGGCGGCCTCGCTCTGAAAGTAGGTCCGGGTCCGCTCGTAGGCCGCCTCGGCCTCGGTGAAAACGGCCTCGGCCGAGCGCACTGCCTGGGCGGCCTGACGCCGCCGGGCCTGCGCGGAGAGGACCGCCTGACGGGCCTGTTCCACCCTGGACTGGACCTGGCTTCCGTCCAGCACGATCAGGACGTCCCCTTTGTCGACGTGGTCTCCCGGCCGGGCATGGACCTCCAGGATCCGGGCGGTCACCTGGGCCTCGATCCGGGTCTCGGTCTGCGGGCGCACCGTGCCCACCGCACGATCCACCTCGGTCACGGTCTCCACCAGGGCCTTTGCGGTCCGCGCCGGGGACACGGCCGCAGAGGCGGCGGGCACCCGGGTGTCGGGGCCGACCCGGTTCGGCGTGAACACGCCGGTCATGTAAAGCATGAGCAGGACCAGGAGGGCGGCTCCGGTCAAGGGAGGCAGGAGCTTGAGGATGGGACTTTTTCGACGATTGCCGGTCATCTGCATCTCCAGGAAGGGGCCCGGGGGCCGGTCCCTCCTCAACGATCGTCCGACGCCGGACCCCCGGCCCAGAGCCCCAGCGCGCGCCCCACGTCGGCGCGGGCCTTCTCCCGGTCGTAGCGGGCGGTGATCGCCCGGATTTCCGTCCGGCTTCGATCCAGCTCTGCGTCCAGGTACCGCGTCACCGTAGCCGACCCCCCCTCGTACTGTTTCTTGACGAGCCGGAGCGACTCCTCGGCCTGGGCCACGCTGGCCCGCGTCACCTCGATCCGGGCCCCGGCCTCTTCCAGGGCGAGGTAGGCGGACCGGAGATCCAGCTTGACCGACAAGGCGGCCTTGCGGTCCGCGGCCAGCATCTCCTCGAGCACGCCCTCGGCCTCCCGCACGGCCGCCCCCGTGCTCCCGCCCGTGAACAGATCCCAATCGAGCATGACGCCGGCGGTCCAGTTGGCCCGATCGCTCTCGAACTGCGTGCCCTCGTCGTCGAAGTAATAGTGGGCCTGGGCGTCCACCCGGGGCAAGTACTCCCCCCGGGCCGCGTCGATCCCCATGCGGGAGCGGATCACCGCGAGCCGGGCCTTCTCGAGCTCCGGCCGGCGGATCATGGCCACGGGCAGGCCCTCATCGTAAGCGGCCGGCAGGTCCAGCTCCACCCGGCCGTCCTCCTCGAGCTCCAGCTCCGTGTCCGGATCGAGCCCCATGAGGTTGGCCAGGGAGGCCAGGGCCAGGCTGTATGCGTTTTTCGACCGGATCAGCTCCTCGCGGGCCTGGGCCAGCCGGACCTCCAGGGAAAGCACGTCGGACTTCAGCACCCCGCCGGCCCGGAACCGGACCCGCATGACCCGAAGCTGCGCCTTTACGGTCTCCACGGACTTCCGGGCGATGCGGATGTACGCCCTTGCCGCCAGGGCGTTGAAGTAGGCGTGGATCGCGGAGCTCGCCAGCCCGTTCCGGATGCTCAACCGGTCCAGCTCGCGGATGGACCTTCCGGTCTCTGCCATACGTTTTCTCAGGTAGTCCCGGCCGCCCCGGAACAGGTTCATGCGGGCCCTGAGCCCGACCTCCAGGTTTTCGAAGGGCCCGGGATCGTTGAAGTTCACCCGTGGAGGAAGGCTCCGCTGATCAATGGTCTTGAAGAGGTAGGCTGACGGGGCCTCTCCCTCGGTGTACTCGGAGTAGACGGAGACCGCCGGCCAGAAAGCGGCCAGGGCCTGGTCGATCATGGCCTCGGACTGGCGGATCCGGGCCACGGCCACGTCCATGTCCGGGTTGTTCTCGAGGGCGATGCGAACGGCCCGATCGAGAGCGAGCGGAGTCCCCGGGTCGGGCAGAGCCGTGGGGAGAGGCTCTTCCCGTTCCCTCCGGTTGTCAGCCGGCAAGGGACCGGCGTGCTCCGCCCGGATGCGGCGGTAGGTGTACCGGTCGTCGGAGACGCATCCGGAGGCAAGGAGAAGCAGGGCCGGAAGAAGTGCGCAGAGGACGACTCCCCTCCCCCGGCCGTACGTCCGGGGACCGCCGGTGCGACGGGCGCGCACATCGAGATCGAATGGATGCCGTGAACATTCCATATGAGGCCGTCGTCACCCGATTACATTGGCAGGGCGCCGGCGATCTCCCGGGCCAGCTCCCGGCAGGCGGCCAGATCCTCCTCCGCCGGGACGTAGTGGCTGCGCACTCCGGTGCCCTTCATGGCGAACTTCATGGCCTCCAGCTCGCCGGCGACAATCTTCACGGCCTCTCCACTCCAGCCGTAGGAACCGAACGCGGCGCCGATCTTGTTCTTGGGCTTCAGCCCTTTCATGTAGGTGAGAAAGTCGCCGACCGTGGGAAAAATCCCGTTGTTCAGAGTCGGCGAGCCCACGATCACGGCGCCCGCATCGAGCACCTCGGTCATCACGTCGCTCCTGTGACACGCTCGAAGGTGCATGGGCTTGGCCGGGACGCCCTCCGCGATGAGGGCGTCGGCGATGGTCTCCGCCATGAGCTGGGTGCTGTGCCACATGGTGTCGTAAACGATCACGGCCTTTCGCCTCGGCTCCATGCGGCTCCACTCCACGTAGGATTCGATGATCCGGGACGGGTCCTTTCTCCAGATGACGCCGTGGTCCGGGCAGACCATGTCGAGTCTCAGCCCCATCTCCGTGACCTTGTCCGCCAGCTTGAGGATGAGCGGGGCGTAGAGCATGAGGATGTTGGCGAAGTACTTCTTGGCATGGGGCATGATCGCCTCGCCGATCTCGTCGTCGAAACGCTCCGGTCCGGCGTAGTGCTGGCCGAAGGCGTCGCTGGAGAAGAGGATGCCGTCCTCCTTGCTGTAGGTGAACATGCTGTCCGGCCAGTGGAGCATGCGGGTCTCCATGAACGTGAGGGTCCGTTTGCCGATGGAGACCTCCTGGAGGTTCTCCACCGGCTGGTAGTTCCACGCCTGGGGAAAGTGGAGAGAGAGGTTCTTGTGGCCCATCTTGGAGCAGTAGAGAGGCTTGTCCTCCCCGATCCGGTGCATGACGCGGGGAAGCCCCCCGGAGTGATCCATCTCGGTATGGTTGCTGACCATGATGTCGATCTTTTTCGGATCCACGATCTGGCTGATCTTGTGGAGCATCTCGTCGGCGAAAGGCTCCTTCACCGTGTCGATCAGCGTGACGTTTTCGTCCAGGATCAGGAATGCGTTGTAGCTGGTCCCCTCGTAGATGGAGTACCCGTGAAAGTCCCGGTTGTTCCAGTCCACCGCCCCGACCCAGTAGATGTTCTCGGCGATTTTGATCGGACGCATGTGATTCTCCTTTCCTTCTGTTGTCGCGACCCTGTTTCCCGGCCGCGTTATTGAGTTTCATCATAGTACAGCCCATCGCCCGAATCAAGCGCACGCCACGCAACACACTGAAGTTACAATAGATATACGACGGAAACGGTTGGATACAACTCGGAAGTGAACATGTCCCCGGGCGGTGGCATTTGAAAGCCCGGAGTTCAGGTCGGGCGGTCCGGCAAAAAGGGCCCGGGGAGGAGCGCCTTCCCGGGCCCTGACAATCCGATCAACTCGATGGACGGATCATGCGGCGTCCAGCTTCTGCCGGTCCGCCATGTCCATGAGCACCCGCTCCCGCGCCTTGTCCAGGCCGAGAGCCGCTCTCTTCGCATCGATGTGCGCAATCATCAGCTTCGCCATCTCATAGGGGTCCTTGGCGAATCCCCACTTGCCGAACCCCTGCTCCTCGAGTCCGCCGAAGAGGTGCTTGTAAAACTTCGTCTCCTCTACGACGGGAAAGGTGACACCGAACACCGTGTAGACACCCGAGGCCACGAAGTACTGACCGATGGAGATGGCCTTCTCGCTCATCCACTCGGGTGCGGCGCCGGCCACAGGCAGATCCGCGATGCTTTCGCCCAGCCCGCCCACGCGGACCATCTCGGAGCAGGCGATGAGGATGCGGCTGTTGTCCACACAGGAGCCCAGCCCCAGGACCGGCGGCATGCCCACGGTCTCGCAGACCTCGCTCAGCCCGGGACCGGCCAGGTGCGCCGCCTCGGGCGTGTACAGGCCGGCCTTGGCCAGGGCGATCTGGGAACAGCCGGTCTGGACCACGAGCACGTCGTTCTTGATGAGCTCCTTGACGAGCTCCACGTGAACCCAGTCCTGCTTGACCCGCGGGTTGGTGCACCCAACCACGCCGGCCACGCCGCGGATCCGGCCGTTGATGATGTTGTCGTTGAGCGGGGTGTAGGAAGAGCGAAAGGATCCGCCCAGCATGTAGTTGATGTACTCGTGGGAGAACCCGTGAACGCCCATGTTTCGGATGTTCGGGATCTCCACGGCGGCCGTACGGTTTTTGAACCGCACGACGGCGTTCTCCACGATGGTGTCCGTGCATTCCCTGGGCGTGTGCTCATGAAACTCGATGTGCTCGACGCCCTCGATGTGGCACCGGGGGTTCGTGGTGAACAGCTTGGTTCCATAGCAGTCGGCCACCTTGGCCAGGCCCTGCTTGATGCACTGGACATCCACGCCCATGGCGTCCACCGCACCGGTCACGAGGATGGATTCCGTGGACATGAAGTTCCCCGCGTGGGGGATGCCGTGCCGGGAGAGCATCTCCGCGCCCGAGCAGCACATGCCGACCAGGTTGATTCCCTCGGCGCCCGCGTCCTTGGCCGCCTGGATCAGGCCGGGATCGTTCACCGAGTCCAGCATGGACTCGAACAGATTCGGTTCGTGGCCGTGGATGATGATGTTGACCTCGTTCTCCTTGAGGCAGCCCATGTTCACCTCGGCGCGCACCGGCGTGGGGGTGCCGTACAGGATGTCCGAGATCTCCGTGGCCACCATGGAGCCGCCCCAACCGTCGGCAAGCGCGGTCCGGGAGCACTGATTCGTGATGTTCCGGTACTCCTGGTCCACGCCCATGTGGGTTCGGTGCATGAGCTCCATGATCTCACGCATGGCTCCCCGCGGCACCACGCCGTGCTTCCGCCAGGTCTCCAGGGTCTTCTCAGGGACCCGCTTGGCAAACGGGATCTCCCCTTCCACCGCCACGTAGGTCCGCTCGAGCTCGTGATAGAGATCCATGGCGATGTCTTTCACCTCACGGCCTTCGGTCTCGATCCCCATTTCGGTCGCCACCTCCTCCAGCTTGATGGGATCCTTGACCTTGTAGTCCTGGATGTTGCCGTTCACGACCTCACGGAAGAGATCGAGCATGGCCATGCCGTGATCCGTGTGGGCCGCCGCGCCGCTGGCCACCATCCTTCCGAAGTTCCGGGCCTGAATCGTGTCAATGGTGGCCCCGCAGACACCCACCTTGCCGTAAGGGTCGTTGGCGTTCAGCCGGCAAGGCCCCATGGAGCAGTGCTTGCAACAGGCCGAGTTTGCGCCGATGGGGCAGGCCTTCATGGTCGCCGCCCGGTGAAACGCCGTTTCCACGCCGTCTCTCTCGGCCTTGGCCAGCATCTGTGCGGTCGCGTCACAGATGGTGACGTCTCTGATACTGAGTCCGGCGGGTTCTTTTTTCTTGTCCTTCTTGGATTTCTCCATGATGAAAAGCCTCCTTGGGATCGCTTCGTGCGTCCCGCCTGAGAATGGGTTCCGTGAATGGATCTTATTAGTAACTATTACTACTGATCACGAAATTTCAACCCTGCAGGATGTTCTTCACCCTACAGCGGCCTCTTCCAAAACGCCAACACCCCCTCCTGATTGAAAAAGAGCTGAACAAGCTCCCAGCCTTCGGCTCCGCGCCCGTTGAGGATGTCCCCCAGGATCCGGAGCTGATCCGCAGGAACCTCTTCGATGCCGCACTCCCCCTCTTCCGAACAAAAGTAGGCCACTCGAGTGAACGCCTCGGCGCCATGCTTCGTGATATCGTACTCAAATCCTGCCATGGCTCACCTCCGTAGATGTCGCATCTTGCACCCGCCGCCCCCCGTACGGGAGCATGAGATCCTCCGTCGCGTACGGGGGTTCGCTATCCGAATGCGCACCCCCCTTTTCACGGGAATTACTTGAGCCGCGAATCCCGGCCGGTGTTCCCGCAGTCCGGGATGTAGCAGGAGACATCCACGAACTCGCACTCCTTCCTGCACTGGGGGCAGGTCTTCGGCGGCGCATCCGCGCTCATCGTGTATCCACACTCCTGACATTTCCACTCGCCCATGTCTTAACCTCCGGTTTCCTGCACCTGGTGCCCATATAAACGAGCTTTGGGCATTGCTGCGTTTCCCATTCAGAAAGGAGGATTTTTTGTCAAGATCAAGGAGATCAAGCCTCCCATTTCTGCTCAGTAGTTTTCGCCCAGGAGCTCGAAGTGGGCCTGGGGATGGGCACAGGCCGGGCAGGGATCCGGGGCCTCGGTCCCCTCGTGAAGGTACCCGCAGTTCCGGCACCGCCATACCACAGGGCTGTCCCGCCTGAACACCCTTCCGGCTTCGATGTTGGCGGCAAGGTCCCGGTAGCGCTTCTCGTGCTGCTTCTCGGCCACCGCGATCCGCTCGAACACATCCGCGATCTCCGGGAAGCCCTCCCCGCGTGCGACCTCGGCAAACTCCGGGTACATCTCGGAGTGCTCGTAGTTCTCGCCGGCGGCCGCTTCCTCCAGGTTGGACAGGGTGGTCCCGATCACGCCGGCCGGAAAGGAGGCCTGGATCTGAACCTCGCCCCCCTCCAGGAACTTGAAGAGCCGCTTGGCGTGTTCCTTCTCCTGACCCGCGGTCTCTTCGAAAATGTGAGAGATCTGAACGTAACCTTCCTTTTTCGCCTGGTTCGCAAAGTAGGTGTACCGGTTCCGGGCCTGGGACTCGCCCGCAAACGCCGTGAGAAGATTCTTTTCGGTCTTACTCCCCTTCAGCTCCATGCTCCTGTTCCTCCTCCGATGATGGAATCTCCTGGACCTCCTCCAGCAGATAACCCTTTTTCTCCCTGCAGTCCGGGCAGAGCCCGAAAAACTCGAGCCTGTGACCGAACACCCCGTGCTTGGTCAGTTTTCCCAGCGCCGTCTCGAGCTGCGAAACCGTGTCATCCTGGGGAGGAATTCCCATGTCCTCCACGCAGCCGCACCCGATGCAGGTCATGTGATAGTGATCCCGCGTATCGCCGTCGAACCGCATCTGGGGAAAGTCGGGGCCGAGCTTTCGAATCAGTCCACTCGAGACCAGGACGTCGAGATTTCTGTACACGGTCCCCATGCTGATCCGCGGGAGCCGCTTTCGGACCCGCTCATAAACTTCGTCCGCCGTAGGATGATCCTGGCAGCGTTGCACCTCTTCCAGGATGACGCTTCGCTGGTGGGTCATCCGTTGACGTTTCTGTTCCATGAGCCGGCACCTGTTATCAGGAATGGTTACTAATAATACAGCCCCCTTTCCCGCCTGTCAAGTAAAACCACCGAAGACCCGGCTCGAGCCTATCCCCCGCCCTGCTCTGCAACCGAGCCCGGACCGGCGAGGGGCTTGAACATCTTCCTTCCCGCTCCGCAAACCGGACATTTCCAGTCCTCCGGCAGATCCTCGAAGGGGGTGCCCTTTGGGATCTTTCCCTTGCGATCCCCGCGATCCGGATCGTAGATGTAACCGCAGTTCACGGTCTGGCACTGGTACATCTCCTCGGGCCTGCTCATGGTTACCTCCTGCCCGGCTCTTTGCGCCCGGTCGTTCTAATCCACCTTGAAAAAGGCCTTCACCTTGGCCCCGCAAACCGGACAGGTGTCGGGCGGCGCATCTTCCACGGTGTAGCCGCAGATGGAGCAGACGTAATAATCCGACTCCCCGGGGGAATCCAGGTTGTCCAGCGCCTTCTGGTAGAGGCCGGCGTGGACCTTCTCCACCTCATTGGCGTAGCGGAACGACCGTTCAGCGGCCTTGTTCCCCTCCTCCCGGGCGGTCTGAATCATGCCCGGGTACATCTCCTTGAACTCGTGGGTCTCTCCGCTGACGGCCTCCTTGAGGTTTTCCGCCGTGCTGCGAATGCCGCCCAGGACCTTCAAATGGGCATGGGCATGAACGGTCTCCGCCTCGGCCGCCGCCCGGAAAAGCCTGGCGACCTGGGGATGACCCTCCTTGTCCGCCTGTTTTGCAAAGGCGAGGTACTTCCGGTTGGCCTGTGACTCTCCTGCGAAAGCGTCCAACAGGTTCTGCTCCGTCTTGCTCATCTCTTTCCTCCTTTTGCGCATTGGATCCGGTTATGCATCCCTTTCTCAAGGGTCTTTTTCTCTCTCCACATACCCGTGGGTTGTTCAGCCGCCAACAATTTCGAAGGTGCGCCTCGCTTTCCTGCCCGGCAAGACGCCGTCCTCAATTCCTGCTCATCATGTGGGTGACCGCCGCCTCCAGGCCGTCCAGGGTGAGCTCAAACATGGGAAAAATTTCTTGAATAATCTGGATGGTACGCGTGTAGCGCCACTCGTCCGGCATCTTCGGGTTGAGCCACACGGCGTGGGGAAAGGTCTCGGCGATCAGCTGGAGCCGCTCGTAGCTGGGGCGGCCGGACCGCTCCTCATAGTGGATGGAGCCGTCCGTGGCCATCAGCTCATAGGGGGCCATGCTGGCGTCTCCCACGATGACGACACGCGTCTCGGGGTCCAACCGCGGCATTTCACTCACGCGGAACGGCTTGCTCCGACGCGGGGGGTCCTCCCACAGCACATCATAGATGGTGTTGTGGAAAAAGAAGGTTCTCAGGTCCTTGAACTGGGCCCGGGCATAGTTGAACAGGGTCTGGACCACCTCGATGTACGGGTCCATGGACCAGCCCCCGTTGTCGATGGCCAGGATGACCTTGAGCCGGTCCTTCAGGCTCCGGTCGAAGACGATCTCGATTTCGCCGGCGTTTCGCATGGTCTCGTAGATCGTCTTGTCCACGTTGATCTGGTCCATGGGACCTGCGGGCACCATGTTCCGAAGCCTTTTGAGGGCCTCCCCGATCTGAGCCTGGGTGAGGGGACCCTCCTGGGAGTAGTCCCTGTATCGTCGATCCATGGCCACCTTAACGGCGGACTTGTTGCGGGAGACCCCGCCCACCCGCATCCCGCCGGGATGATAGCCGGAATGACCCACCGGCGAGGTGCCCCGGGTGCCGATCCAGCGGTTGCCGCCGTGGTGCGCTTCGGTCTGGTCCTTGAGCCGCTCCAGGAAGTAGTCGATCAGCTCCTCAGGGCTCATTCCCGCGAGCTCCTCCTCGTCCATGCCGAGCGCCCGAGCCAGCTCCTCCGGGGATTTCAACCACTCCTCCAGCATGGCCCTCGCGATCTCCTCCAGCTCCCGCTCGCTCGGCTCCTGAAGCTCCGCGCCTTCGAAATGGTGGGCGAACACCTGGTCATAGAGGTCGAACCACCGCTCGCTCTTGACCAGGATGGCCCGGGCCGCGGTGTAGAAGTCGTCGATGGTGCGAATCAGACCCATGCTCAGGGCCTGCTGCAGCTTGAGAAAGGCCGTGGGTGTGACGGGAATCCCCAGCCGTTTCAAGGTGAAGAAAAACTCGATGAACATACCTCTTCCTCGTCCTTCGCCCTCCAGCGGACTTAGATGCGGAACCGCCGCACGCTGTTCTGGGCCACGGCGTAGTCCGGGCTCTTCTTGAACAGTACGCCCAGGTAAGGGATCTCGCCTTTCTGCAGCTTCTTGGGCTTGAAGTCGGGATCCGCCCTCAGGGCGCGCACCCAGTTGATGAGCTCCCTCGTGGCGGGCTTCTTCTCCACCCCGCGGATCTCGCGCAGCCGGTAAAAGGCGTCGACTGCGCTGTCCAGCAGGTCCTGGGCCACGTCCGGGAAGTGAACCCGAACGATCCTCCCCATCATCTCTTCGTCCGGGAAGGCGATGTGGTGGAAGTTGCAGCGTCCCAGGAACGGATCGGAAAGGTCTTTCTTGGCGTTGGACGTGATCACGATGACCGGACGGTTTCTGGCCCGGATCCTCTTGTCGATCTCGATGATGTCGAACTCCATCTGGTCCAGCACGTCGAGCATGTCGTCCTGGAAATCCGTATCCGCCTTGTCGATCTCGTCGATGAGCAGCACGACCCGCTCGTCCGCCGCAAAGGCCTGGCCGATCTTGCCCATCTTGATGTAGTCCTCGATGTTGCTCACGTCCCTCGTGGAATCACCGAACCGGCTGTCATTCAGCCGGGTGAGCGTGTCGTACTGGTAGAGCGATTCCACCAGCTTCATGCTCGATTTCACGTTCAGAACGATGAGCTGCATTCCCAGCGCCTCTGCAATGGCGTGGGCCAGCATGGTCTTTCCGGTCCCCGGCTCCCCCTTGAGCAGCAGCGGCATCTCGAGCGCCATGGAGACGTTGACGATCTGGGCCAACTCACTGTCGAGCACGTACTTGGTCGAGCCGGTGAAAGCGGTACCTTCTCTGAGTGCAGGTTTCGACGGCATGAAATCACTCCTCACTGTGGAATCAAAGCGTTTGATCAGCACCGAAGGCGGGGGCTGTCTCCCCGCAGACGGCGTGTTAGCCTCATAACCTAAACATTTATCTGTTGTATGCAATGGTACCCCTCCGGCCCGGAGGGTGTCAAATACCGTCCGCCAGGCGAAAAAGGGCTTTGCCGGGAGCCGCTTCCCATGATAGGGAGGTAGTCCCCGCGCCTGTGGAGCGAGACACGGCCGCCGCCGGGAGAAAGGAGTCCCATGCCGCTTTCGTTTCAGACCCTGAACCGGGGCACCATCGCCTTCGGATTCTTCAACATCGATTCGGATCTCCTCCTCATGGACCGGTTCTTTCTGTTCGCGCCGGAGTTCTGCGACCACGTCGGAGACCTGGCCGAGGATCCGGGCCTGGGGGTCTTCGAGGCCGAGTGGGAGGTGGACGTCATCGAGGACCAGGAGGCCGTCGGAGATCTCATGGGCGCCATTCACAACATACGCCACGTGGGCTTCATCGGCGAGGTCTACAGACGCTACCCTTTTCCCTCCAGGCCCGAGGCGTTCCGGCAGAAGCCCGAAGGGTACCGAACCCGGGAGGAGATCCGAGAAATCCTCGACCGATACGCCGTCCCGGCCGTCCTTCCCTTCGCAGCCGACCCCGAGAGCGGGGAGATCGTGATCGGACCCTTCCGTTTCTCCCGCCAGGACTTTCTCGAGCTCGTGCAGTACGTGTGGATGGGCGGGTACCCGCGCTGGAGGGGAATGGAGCGCCCGGACTACGTCTCCGCCTTGAAGGGCCGAATCGAGCGAAGCCGGAACCCCGTGTTCGAAGGCGTCACCCTCGCCTAGAGAACCGGCATACCCCCTTCGGCCGGAATTCGATGCGGAAGCCGGGACATACGCGTCCTTGCTAGCCGGTCACCCAGTACCTCAAATGATCCCAGCCCTCCTTGCAGGCCTTTTCCCGCAGTTCCTCCGCCCGGATCTCGGCCCGCTTTTCAGCGTCCTCACCCTCGAACCGCGCCACAGCCGCTTCCTCGCTCGTTCTCTGGTCCAGCTCGATTACTTTGAACAGCATGCGTCTCCTCCCGGCTACCCGCCCTCCCGAATCATCTCCAGGGAAAGGATGATCTCCACCATCTTTCCCGTGACCCCCAGGTCGTAGAACTTTCCAGTGCCCACGTTGTACGCGAGCCGGTCGATGGTGAACCGGGCGTCGAAGCCGGCCACCAGGGTGTTCTCCCGGAGGGGGCCTTCGGCCACGCCGTGAAAGGTGAACGGGACCGTGATCTCCCGGCTCACGTCCTTGATGCGGAACGTCCCCGTCGCCTCGTAGCGGTCTCCTCCCAGGGCTCGTATCTCCGTGCTCTGAAAGGTCATCTCCGGGTATCTGGACACGTGGAAAAAGTCCTCGCTCCGGAGATGGTCGTCCCGGCGACGCACATTGGTGTCCACGCTCGCCACCTCCACCCGGATGTCGATGGCGCTCTCGTCGAGGTTCTCCGGGTCGAATGCGATGGAGCCGGAGAAGTCGTCGAACTGCCCCCTCACCGTGGAGAAGATGTGCCTGATGTCGAAGTAGAACCCGCAGTGCGGGGGATCGAACTTCCAGACCGGCGGTTCCGCCCGGGCCGGTCCGGACATCAGCAGGCATGCAGACAACAGGAAAAGGCAGACGGCTCGCTTCATTGCTCTATCCTCCTTTCTTGTCGATGCGGTCGTTGAAAAATCATGACAACTGAAAGGCCTCCGTCACGATGCGGCGGCGCGGCGTTCCCATGTCCCGAAGGGATCGGGACACCGCCTCCATCATCGGCGGTGGGCCGCAAAGGAACACCAGAGCCCCGTTCCGGCACGTCTCGCCCACCTCCCGCTCCAAGGCGTCCCGATCCAGCCGGGAGGTTTCGCTTCCCTCAGGGGCCCGGCGGGTAAAGAACCAGACCACGCGCAACCCGGAAAGCGCCTCTTCCAGACGGACCACCTCCTCCAGGCAGGGCGTCTCCTCGACGCTTCGGTTGCTCCAGAGAAGCGTCGTCCGAACCGGGTCACGCCGGTGCGCCATGTCACGCAGGATGCTCAGAAACGGCGTGACGCCGACCCCGCCGGCGATGAAGATCCGGGAGCCGGACGGGTCATGCACCGCAGGGGTAAAACGTCCGTAAGGACCGTCAACCAGGGCGCGCGCTCCGGGTTCGACACGCCCCACCCCCCGGGTCCAGTCCCCGCTCTCCCGAATTGTGAACCGCAGCCGCCCATTCTCCGCCGGTCCCGAAGCAATGGTGAACGGGTGCTCCTCCCCGGAAACGGCCTTGGATCGAACCCGGAGAAAAGCGAACTGCCCCGGGAGATGCGTCTCCAGGGACCGGCGCTCCGGGACGAGCGTAAGAGTCCACACGTCCCGGACCTCCGGGTCCACCCGGGAGACGCGAAAGGGCCTGCGCAGCAGGAGCAGCGGCCTGAGCCGCATCCCGGCCCAAAGAACCCCGTAAGCGGCCAGCAGGACCGCGAAACCGGCCCGCTGGGGTCCGCGGGCGAAGACCCCTTCCACGGAGAGAACATGCAGCCCCAGAAGACCCACCAGGAACGGCGCCCCCAGACGATGGATCAGCCACCAGCGATCGAAGCGGATGCCGAGTCTTCGGCGGCCGAGCGCCAGGATGACCGTGGCGACCAGGGAAAGCAGCAGCAGGGCCCCGACGCCTTTGGGCCATTCCTCGAGGGAAAGGCGATACACGCCGAGATCCTCGGATGCCAGCACCAGGACGGGGTGTACCAGGGCCAGGGCGGCCGCGCCCGATCCCACTCCCCGGTGGACCCGGTAGAGGCTCAAGAGCCCGTAGATCTTGTCCAGGAAGTGGAACCGGGCGGCCAGCACTCCCTGGAACAAAACCAGGAAGCCCGCCAGAACGCCTGCCACCTGGGCGGAGCGGAGGAGCAACCGGGCCGCCCCGAACTTGTACAGGATGGAGGAGGAGTCGAAGACCAGCGGGACGTACCCAGCGGCCCCCGCGGCGCACAGTGCGACAAGGAGGCCGGCGGTGTAAAGCAGCCGGCGCGTTCCGGGCATCATGGCCCGGCGTGGTGGATGCTTTCGATGGTCATTCATACACCTTCAGCCCCTTGTCTTTCTTCGTGACTCCGATGCCGGTCAAGCCACCCCACTGTCAGAGAACATTATACCAGGTTGGGTCATCGTCATCATGGCCTTTCCGGATCTCGCAGACCCGTACGGCGCCCAGGGGGTCCCCATGACCTTTGCCAACGGAATCCTTATCGGATGGGGGCGCAGTCCGAGGATCTCTTCCTGGCTTCGCTCGAGAAGCTCGAGGAGCAGATGGTCTACATCCCGGAGATCGAGGCCGGCGAGGTGATTGCCGACCTCGCCATTGTGGGCGGAGGGCCGCCGGGCCTCACCGCGGCGATTTAGTCGGCCCGCAACGGCCTCAGAACGGTCGTGATCGAGAAAGGGGCCCCGGACGGCCGGGTCGCCGTCACTTCCGTGGTGGAAGATCACCCTTACTGGAGCCTGAAGAGGCCGGCCGGACAGAGCGGGACGGGAAGGGAGTCTCCGCAGGAGAACGCCGCGGGGTGCGCCCGGAGCCGGAGTCAGACCGGCATGGAGGCAAGAAGGTCCAGGTAGAGGTCCGCCGCCAGGGCCACCTGGGAAAAGCTCACCGACTCGTCCTGGGTGTGGGCTTTCTCCAGCTGACCCGGACCCAGCATGATGGGACGGATGCCCTCGGCCCACAGGAGATTGGCGTCCGAGTGGCTGCGAAAGGCGCCGGGGCTCCACGGCAGCCCGTGGCGGCTGTAGGTCGCACGGAGGAGGTCCGGCAGCCATCCCTTGTCGGGCAGCGCGTACCCCCCATGGAGCGTACAGAACTCGAAGGCGTCGCGAAGATCGAGCCCTTTGGGAAGGGTTCGGGACACCACATCCTCCAGCTCGGCGGCGATTTCACCCACCGGAGACTGCGGCGGAAGGTGGAGATCGATGGCCACGTCACACCGGTCAGGCACGGCGAAACCCGCATGGGAGCTGTTCATGTCGCGGATGTTGTAGATGACGTCCCGGCGAGATTCTTCCAGATGCGCAGTGAGCCCCATGAGCACCTGGAGCATGCTTCGGACGGCGTTCGCCCCCTGGTTCGCCAGGGAGGCGTGCACGCGGCGGCCGGTGGTGCTCAGCTCCATCTCGATGTAGCCGTAGTGGCTCAGGCAGGGAAGGAGGTTCGTGGGCTCGGCCACCACGGCCCACGAGAAGCGGTAATCCTCCAGCAGTGCGGAGGTGCCGTCTCCGCTCTCCTCCTCGCCCACGACCAGGGCGAGTGCGGCGGGCGCCTCTCGATCCGTCAGCTCCTCGAACGCGGTAAAGGCCTCCACCATGGCCGCGCACCCGCTTTTCATGTCGGCCGCTCCCAGGCCGGCCATCTCGTCCCCGGACTCCTCGCACTTGTACTGGTCGTAGTCGAAAGCAGCCACGGTGTCCACGTGACCGAGGAACACCAGCTCGGGCTCTACATCGCCCGGCAGCACCAGGAGGTTGTCCCGGTCCTCCTCCACCGGCCGGCGGATGACCTTCATGCCCGCCTTCCGGAGGCGACCCTCCAGGAAGGAGACCAGCTCGCCCTCCTTGCCGGACGGGCTGTAGATGTCGATCATCCCGCGGAGGAGCTCTCTCAGCCGCTGGCGGTTGGTATGCAGGCCTGTCTGGGCCATAACGGCGCCACCTCCTGTCTATTCCCCCGCTCAATCCTCGGCGAGCTGCAGGCTCAGATAAACGTGGTCCCGGGGGGAGCTGAACCCGCACTTCTCGAAGAAGCGCAGCGCCTCCACGTTCCGGGCCTCCGTGTCCACCAGGAGCATCCGGACGCCGCCCTCCTCCATGATGCCGCGGAATGCGGCGAAGAGCCGCCGGCCGATTCCCCGCCCCCGGAGGGACTCGGCCACGCCGAACCAGACGAGGTAGCCGTATCGCCTGGGGGAGTTCCTCTTATCGATCACAGTGGCCAGCACGAAGCCCCCCACACGTCCGTTCCACTCGGCGACCAGGCACGAACCCGGATCGTTTCTGTAGAGATCGATCACCTCGAACTCGTCCCAGGTCCTGTACAGGCTGGGGGACTCGGACAACGTGAAGAGCCGCTCGCCCAGCTGAAAGACCGGGGCGAGGTCCTCGATCCGCATGGGGCGGATGGTCACGGGCTCGTTCGTATGGTTCTCCTCCATGACAACCCTTTTCGAATGGGATTCCGGCGAGTGATCCTCACTCGGAGTCCTCTAACCTTAGGACACCCCCGGGTGGGGCGTCAAGCCGGCCGCGGTTCACTCCGCCCCCTTGAACCGGGCGCACCGGAGCGGGTACAATGGTCCCCGCCCTGCAGCAGGAACTCATCAGGAAACCGGTGTCGGGCGTTCAGACGCTCTATGGAGGAGCCATGGAATCGGAATGCATCTTTTGTCAAATCGCACGCGGCGAGCAGTCCGCGGACATCGTTTACCGGGACGAGCAGCTGGTCGCCTTCAAGGACATCAAGCCCCACGCGCCGGTGCACATCCTCCTGGTGCCCCGGAAGCACATCCGCAGCATCAACAACCTGGAAGAGGAGGACCGCATGCTCGTCGCGGAGCTTCTTTTTCGCGCGCGGCAGCTCGCCGGGGAGGCGGGAATCCAGGAGTCCGGCTACCGCCTGGTGTTCAATGTGGAGCGGGGTGGAGGCCAGTTTGTCTTTCACCTCCACCTCCACCTGATGGGGGGCTGGTAGGGTGCGCGGATCACCCCGAGAGGCCGCGCCAGGCGTCGCGGGCGCGATCCTCCCCGGAAGGCTGCTTTGTCCCGGAAATCCCGGGGGCGACCGGATCCGTCCGGCGGCCGCGAAGCCTGGCGATCCGCTCCTCCAGGGGCGGATGCGTTGAGAAGAGGTTGGCAAGCCTCCTGCCGCTCAACGGGTTCACGATGAACATGTGGGCCGTGTTCGCCTTCGCCTGCATGGGCCGGCGGCGCGCGTGGCTCCCCAGCTTTTCCAGAGCGTCGGCCAGGGCCCCGGAATCCCCGAGATAGGCGCTTCCGCTGGCATCGGCGTGGTACTCCCTGGAGCGGGACACGGCCATCTGAACGAGCATGGCCGCCATGGGCGCCAGGATGGACATTGCGATCAGGCCGAACACGCCCGGACCGCCCTCATCATCCTCCGACCCGCCGCCGAGGAAGGCCGTCCACCTTGCCATGCTCGCAAGGATCATGATGGCGCCGGCCATGGTGGCGGCGATGGAGCCGATGAGAATGTCCCTGTTCCTGACATGGGCGAGCTCATGGGCCAGCACCCCGGCCACCTCGTCGCGGTCCATCAGCTCCAGGAGGCCCTCGGTGACGGCCACCACCGCGTGCTTGGGGTTGCGCCCGGTGGCGAAGGCGTTGGGTGACTTTTCCGGGATGATGAAGATCCGCGGCATTGGAATCCCGGCCCGCTCGGCGAGGCGCTGCACGATCCCGTGAAGCTGCGGGTGCTCGCGGGGTGAGGCCTCCCGCGCCCGATACATGCGCAGCACGATTCGGTCCGAGTACCAGTAGCTGAACAGGTTCATCCCCATGGCCAGGATGAAGGCGAAGATCATTCCCTGCTCTCCTCCGAACATGCGCCCGACCAGGACAATCAGGGCCGTCATGGAGCCGAGGAGCAGGGTCGTTTTGAACCAGTTTCCCATCGGTGTCCGTTCCTCCGAAAAAACCGCCTTCCCGCGAGCGGGAAAGGCTCACCCAAAAAATAGCCACGCGCCGGCCCTTGTCAAGACGGTTCGGCCGGTGCGGTCCTGCGCTGCAGCGGCAGTGACTCAGCAGGTCGCGGAGATGACGTCCATGGTCCTGTCGAACTTCCGGGCGATCATGTTCTCGTACTCTTTCCCCAGGAAGGGGCGGTTGTTGTAGAGGTACCATTTGATGCTGTCCCAGTAATCCCGAAGCTCCTGAGGGTCCTGCATGCTTTCCAGCAGCCGGTCGACCTCCTCCAGCTTTTCCCGCTTCAGATCGTCCTTGCGCAGCTCGTACAGGTCCCGTAGCTTGCTTCGCTGCTCCTCGGTGAACCCGATGTCCAGGCTGCGCTCCGAAAGGTCCTTGTACAGCCCGTGGACCTCGGTGAAATCCTC
>JAIPEI010000027.1 GCA_021737245.1 Deltaproteobacteria bacterium
CCCCTGGGCCCTTCAGGTCCAGCCGGAAACCCTGGAGCCCGAACGCCTCACCTTCCTCGAGAGCCGGCTCGAGGTGGCCTTCGACGACGTCCACATCCAGAAGGGAATCCGGTGGGCGGGCGTGGTGAGCTACAACCCCGGGGACCGGCCCGGCCGGGTCGTGATTCGAAACGAACGGATGGTCTTCAACCAGGAGATCCCGGAGGCCGTGTACACGCTGAAGACGCCGCCGTCCTTTCGGGAGATCGATCTGGAAAGCGCAGGGCACGGGTGGGACCGGCGCGGCCCGGAAGGACCGTGAGCGCCTCAGCCCCTCGACATACTCCTTGTTCAGAACGACGGTTCCCTTGATGCCTTTTGCGGCGGAGGGTTGTATGGGCATTCCTTCCAGGGTGGCGAAAGGCGAATGAATCACGCCGATCGGCTCGTAGACGATTGGATGCGTCGTTTCCATCGTTCGTACGTCGGGCCTCCGCCGGATGGGTTCAGAGTGCCGCGTCCTCCCCGTGCATGAGCAGGCTCACCGCCAGGTTCGCCTGGTGGTGGGCGGCGATGCCCACGCGGGGGGCCATGAGGCCCCGTCCGGGCTCGGCGGCCGAGACCATGTCCCCCACCATGAAGACGCGGTCTCCCAGGCGGATGGTTCGAATGCTGTTGCTGTCCCCGTACCCGGCCACCCCCGAGGCCCCCACCAGAAAGGCGCCGGGAAGGGATTCCGCGGCGGCCCGGATGATCATGGCCTTGGCCTCGGCCCGGTCGAAGCATTCCAGAAGCACGTCCACCCCCTGGAAGATCCTGCCGATGTTCTGCGCATCCAGGACCACCGGGTGCGCGACCACCCGGATGCAGGGGTTCACGGAGGCGAGCCGGCGGCTCATGGCCTCGGTCTTCCTGAGCCCGATGTCCTCCACGCAGTAGTGCTGGCGATTCAGGTTGCTCGGCTCCACCACGTCGAAATCGGCCAGGACCAGCTCGCCTACGCCCATGCGGGCAAGGGCCAGGGCCGCGGCCGAGCCGAGGCCGCCCAGGCCCGCAATGCCGACCCGGGACGTTCTCATACGCTCGTGGACGCCGGGCGTGTGGCGGGCGGCCATGAGCGCTTCGAGCTCCTCCCTGGAAGGGGCCTCGCCGCGGCGGATGAGCACCAACCGGTCTCCGTCCCGGAGCACGGTCCCGGGGTCCGACGGAAAGCCGTTCACGATGATCAGGTCGGCGCCGGGCCTGAGGTGGTCCCGGAGCTCACCCGCGGTGGTTCCTTCCCGGACCGTTTCCGGGGTCTCGTTCGCGTGGATGCGCATCCTGTGCTCCCAACAGATTCCGGGCTACCCGCCGATGGTGGACATGGGCCGGGAGCACTTCCTGGGCGACTGGAGCAGGGAACCGTGTCCCGCCGGCTTGGTCTCGATCGCCCGCTGGATCAGGCCGGCGAGAACCTCGTCCGAAGCCCCCGAGCGAAGCGGGGTCTTGACGTCGATCTCCTCGTCCGAGAAAAGGCATCCCCTGAGGGTCCCCGCGGAGGTCAGCCGCAACCGGTTGCACTGGCTGCAGAAGTGGTGGGACAGGGCGCCGATGAAACCGATCTCCCCCTTTGCTCCCTCAAGGACGAACCGCTCGGCGGGACCGTCCATGTCTCGATGCTCCTGGGGGCGAAGGGGCCCGAGACGGCTGAGCCGATCCCGGATCTCGTCCGTGGAAATGAACCGGTCTCTCGTCCAGCCGTTCTCCATTCCCACGGGCATGAACTCTATGAACCGCACGTGATAGGGCTTCTCCAGGCTCAACCGCGCGAAATCGAGGATCTCGTCGTCGTTCACGCCCCGCATGGCCACCACGTTGATCTTGATCGGCTTGAACCCCACGCGTTCCGCCTCCCGGAGTCCCTCCAGGACGCGGTGAAAAGCATCCCGGCGGGTAATCCGCGCGTAGCGCTCCGGGTCGAGGGAGTCCAGGCTGATGTTGACGCGGCTCACGCCGCACGCCCGAAGGTCTTCTGCGAAATCGGCCAGAAGGACCCCGTTCGTGGTCAGGCTGATCACCTCCAGCCCCTCCAGCCCGCCGAGCCGGCGCACGAACTCCAACACCCCCCTTCGAACGAGCGGCTCCCCGCCCGTCAGGCGGACCTTGCGGATTCCGCCGCGCACGGCGAGCCGGGCCAGCCGGAGGATCTCCTCGTAGGTGAGGATCTCCGGATGGGGCAGGCATTGAATGCCCTCCTCGGGCATGCAGTAGGCGCAGCGCAGGTTGCAGCGGTCTGTCAGGGAGATGCGAAGGTAGTTGATGGTGCGGTTGTTCCGGTCGATGAAGCGGTTTTCCCTCATGCGAGCTCGATTCCTGTGTTCCTAGCGGTTGCGTACATTCAGCGGTTCTTCACCCGCTTCGATGCGACGGAGGTTTTCGGCCACGGCGGCCACGATGCCGTTCATGGACAGGTCGGTGGATCCGGCCACGTGCGGGGTGGCCAGAACGTTTTGCAGAAATACGGGGTCATCCGGATCCGGGGGCTCCTCCCAGAACACGTCGAGGCCGGCCCCGGCCAGGTATCCGGTCGAAAGGCTCTCCTCCAGGGCTTCCCGCTCCACCAGCCCGCCCCTCGAGAGGTTGATCAGGAAGGCGCCGGGCTTCATGCGGGAAAAGGTCCTCCGGTTCATGAGGCCCCGGGTGGACTCGTTCATGGGCAGGCTGAGCACGACGAAATCGGAACGGCCCAGGAGCTCCTCCAGTTGATCCGGGCCGCCGGCCCAGTCGAGCCCCAGCTCCCGCCCGGCGGTTTCGGGATCGCTCTGCTTGAGGCCGATTAGGCGCACCCCGAACGGGCGCAGCCGCCGGATCATGGCCCGGCCGATGCCTCCGAGCCCCACGATGCCGACCGTCCGGCCGGTGAGCGCCATTCCCCGAGGCTGCCCCATTTTCCGGGCGGACAGGCTCCCTGCCATTCCCCGTGCGTTCCTCGCCAGGCCGATGATCAGGTAGACTCCGATCTCGGCAACGGAGTCGGCGTTCCCCGAGCTGTCTGTGGGCACGTTGGCCACGTCGATGCCCAGGTCCCGGGCCGCCTCCATGTCCACCCCTTCGAGACCCGCTCCGCACTGCTGCACCAGCTTGAGCCCGTCCGCAGTCTCCAGGAGCTCCCGCGTGATTCCGGTCATGGTGGGAATCAGGACGTCGTACCCCGCCAGAGAGTCCGCCCGGAATCCACCTGTAGCGTGGAACCGGTGCTCCGGCACGGCGGATCGGATCAGGCCCAGAAAGCCTCCCCATGCGGTTTCATTGGCTGCAAACAGGATGTCCATGTTCAGGATCCAAACAGGGTGCTTTGCCGGTCCTCTTCGTCACCGGCCGGGGTTTCATAATCCGTCCCGCACTCACCGATGGCGCCCTTCAGGAAGTATCGCTCGAAGAGGCGGTTGAACTCCGTCCAGGCGCCGTCGTTCCGGTCGCGGTCCATGAACCGGCGCAGACCGTTCATCTTGGCGTCCAGGTCGTCGGCCAGGTGGAGCGCAAAGGCCTCGAGAAACTTGGGGCGCTTGGGTGAGCCGAAGGCGAGCTCGCCGTGGTGGCTCAGTATGAGGTGCTTGAGCCGCACGGCCAGCTCCGGGGGAAACCCCCGGATGCAGGCGAGCTTCTCGTCCAGCATGGCCGTTCCCAGGGCCAGGTGTCCCAGGAGGCGGCCCTCGTCCGTGTAGTCGATGTGGGTGGTGTAGGAGTACTCCCGGATCTTGCCGATGTCGTGCAGAAACGCGCCGCAGAGCAGGAGATCGCGGTCCAGGTCCGGGTAGAGCTCGGCGACGGCCGCCGCCAGGCGGCAGACCGAGAGGGTGTGCTCGAGCAGCCCCCCCAGGTAGCCGTGGTGGAAGTTCTTGGCAGCCGGGGCCTTGCGGAACAGCGCGGAAAACGCGCGGTCCGACAGGAACCGCTCCACCAGCCGCTTCAGGTGAGGATTCTCGATGGTGCCGAGCAGGCTGCGGAGGGCCCCCATCATCTCCTTTGCGTCCAGGGCGGAGGCCTCCAGGAACAGGGACGGGTCCTCGATCGAGCCGGCCTTGTCCACGCGGGAGAGCACGAGCTGGACTACGTTCCGGTAGGAGCCGGCGCGGCCCTCCACCGCCACCACGTCTCCCTCCGCGAAACGGCGGCTCGTCGTCTCCGCGTCGTCCCAGACCCTCGCCTCCACCTCGCCCGTGCGGTCCGCCAGGACCAGGCTCAGAAAGGGGTCCCCCTTTCTGGTCGTGCCCAGGCGTTTGATCTTGACGAGGTAGAGTCCGCTGACGCGGTCGTTCTCCTTCAGATCCTCCACCCAGACGCGGAGATCCGGGGCTTGTCGCTCGGGTCGCTCCATGGGCGTCAGTCTTCGAAATCCCCGGCCGGTCCCCGATCCCGCTCAAGGGTCGAGGCCTTCTCCCGGATGCGCTCCTCGGACCAGTCCGAGGGGTCCTCGATGCGGCTTCCCTTGGGGCCCAGGTCGTAGGATCCAGCCTCGAGTATGGCCCCGGTGGCCAGCGGGGCGGCGTTTTCCGCATTGAAGACCTCGGTGATCAGGCTGTAGACAAACGAGGCCACATCCTCGGTCATCCGCTCCCGGATCTCCTTCGGCTGGGACAGGAGCCGGTTCTCGAAGGGCAGGTTCAGCTTCTTGTAATCGCCGCCCTTCCACCCCTTTTCCGTGGCAAAGGCGACCATCTCCTCCCAGAGGTCGTCCGTCACCCCCTGGTCCGACCGTTTCACGAATCGGCCGTTCTCGTCCAGCCGGGCGTTCCCGTACTCGTTCACCTCCACGCCCCAGCTGATCATCTGGAGCGCCGTGGCGACGTTCGCCTTGGTGGTGCGGGTCTCCGCGGCAATACGCCGGAGCCGCTCCGAGTCGTTTCCGGACGTGCCGTGCTGAGCTCCGCTGACCTCGTAGCGGGCCAGGGCCTGGTGGATCTCCGCCGTGAGCTCGACCTGGATCCCGGCCTCGCTGTCCTGGATGCCGTGGGTGGTGCCGTTGTTCAGGGCGATCCAGTCGGGAAAGATGTCGTGGGCGTTCAGTCCCTGGATCAGGAAGAGCGCCTCCTCCACCGTGGAGATTCCCTCCTTGCCCTTGATCTCCCCCACCTCGGTCTCGTACCCGGCCCAGGGCGGGATGAAGGGGTTCAGGGCGATGCTGGCGAGAAGGTTCTCGTCGTCGGGCAGATGGGATGCATCCACGGCAATGGAGGTGATGCCGGCGTCGAACATGGTAGGGATCTCCACCCTGGCCGTCTCCACGTCCCGGGCGTTTTTGATGCCGTAGTGATCCGCGTGCACGGCCACGGGCACCGTGATGCCCAGCTCGTTGCACAGGGCGTCCACCTGGCGGGCGATGTTCCAGTAGTTGACCGCGCAGTAAGCGTTCGTCCCTCCTTCGCTCTTGGCGATCTCTATGATGATCGGGGCATTCGCCCGGTGGGCGGCGAGCAGGGCACCTCGAATCACCAGGTGATTCCGGCCGTTGGCCGCGATGGCGATGGCCCCTCCCTTGGCGGTCATGGCCCGGTCGATGACCTTTCCGCTCACGATGAGGGCCTTGGAGTTGGGGAACAGGCGTGCAATGTTGGGCGGTCGCCCGATGTCGAGGGCCTTTTCAAAATCCCTCCGGGCGCTGCGATCCGTTGGTGACATGGGTTTCCTCCTGTTCAACTCTGTGATAACACATTGTTATGCCAACGTTCCGGCTCTGTCAAGGACCAATGCTCGCCCGCTTGACCGTGCAGGCCCCTTCGCCTATACTCGCGGGACGGGCGATGTCCCTGGAGCATGCGTCGCACGGGGTGTTACGGAGATCGCGGATCATGAGCCCCGCGCAAAGTCCGCTCTCCCTGGGCCAGCCCTTTGCGCGGCGGGGCTGGATGGCGGGCCCCTTCAGCCGCATTCACACTGAATCGGCCTGCCCCCGCGAGCGCGGGCGGCGGCCGCCGGGAAGAGCGTCCTGCCGTTGGCCGACAAACCGAGACGGAAAACGTGGGGTCCCCTGGGGCCCGCCTCCCTGGTCGCAGGACACCTGGGCCTGCTCCTGGGGGGATTCGCGGCCATGGGGGCGGGGTTTGTCGGGGTCGTCCTGGGCATTTTCGGCACGCGCAGAACCCAGTGGGGCTCCCTGGCCGGTCTGGTCCTGGGCCTTGTCGTGCTCGGTTACGCAGGCCTCTTCGGCCTCGGCCTCCTCAGCCCACCGCTCGAAGAGGACCGCCGCCACCTGATCCGGTCCCTGGACTGGTTTAATCGGGCCTACGGCCACATCGACGCCGAAAACCTCCAGGGGACCGAGCTCTCCAGCATGCTCCACACGGCCCTGGAAGAGGCCCGGCGGGTGGATGCGGATAGGATCGAGGCGCGGATCCCGGGATTTGCCGTGCGGTTCGACGAGGACTACAGGGCCGGTCTCGAGCTCATGATTCAAGGGGTCGATACGGGCGACCGTGAAGCCCTCGTTCAAGCGGGGCTGCTCCTCGACAGGTGGGCCGTCTGGAGCGACGATCGCCGGGACGCACTGGAGCGCGTCGGGAGGGAGATTCCGCCGCTCGCGGCCTTCATCGGCATCGTCTGATGGACGGATGGACAGCTACTTGAGCTGTCGGCTGTTGAGGCCCCCACTCCACGGGTGCCCGCACGCAGAGGACGAACCGCGACAGGCTGATTTCACCGACACCGACACCGACACTGACACCGACACTGACACAAACACTGACACAAACACACACGCCGGGGTTCCGCATGACCAGTCGGGGACGAGGATACTGGCCGGACGAGTACATCGCCAAGCGGCGCACGGCAGCCGAGGCGATCGGCATGATCCGCCGCGGGCAGCGGGTGTTCACAGGCTCCTCCTGCGGCGAGCCCCAGGCGCTCGTCCGTGAGCTGGCCGCGAGGTCCCCGGGCTTCTCGGACCTGGAGATCGTACGCCTCCTGAGCCTGGAGACCATTCCCCTCACCATGATGGCGGACGAGTCCGCCTGTCAGACCCTGAACCTGCGCACCTTCTACCTTGGATCGGGCAAGCCCCGGGCCCTATCGCGCAACAAGCGGTTCCTCACCCCCATGAACCTGTCCGCGGTCCCGCGGCTCTTCATGACCCGGCAGCTCCCCCTGCACGCGGCCCTGATCCAGGTCTCGGAGCCGGACGACTTCGGGTGGATGAGCCTGGGCGTGAGCGTGGACGTCACCCTGGCGGCCGCCCGGTCGGCGGACCTGGTCATCGCCCAGGTAAACCCGCGCATGCCCCGGGTCATGGGCCGGAGCTTCGTCCACGTCCAGGACGTGGACGTCATCGTGGAGCACGAGGAGGATCTGCTCACCGTGGAGAGCCCGCCCGAGGCGCCTTCCGCCGATCTGATCGCCCGGCACGCGGCCAAGCACATCGAGGAGGGATCCACGTTCCAGTTCAGCCTGGGGGCGACCCCCCATTCGCTCCTGGCCGGTCTCGCGGACAAAAGCGATCTGGGCGTGCACACCCAGTTCCTGAGCGACGGAATCATGGGCCTGGTGGCCAAGGGCGTGATCACCAACCGGAAGAAGGGGTTCAACGAGGGCAAGCTCGTGGCGAGCGGGGCCATCGGCTCGAAGGACCTCTACGAGTTCCTCCACGACAACCCCGGCATCGAGTTTCACCCTTCCGACGTGGTGAACGACCCGGGCGTCATCGCCCGCCACGAACGGATGACGGCCATCAACATGGCCATGGCCGTGGACCTCACCGGCCAGGTCTGCGTCGACGCCCTCCACTACAACCTCTTCTCCGGGGTCAACGGCATCATGGATTTCGTGCGCGGCGCGGGCCAGTCGCCGGGCGGCAAGAGCATCCTCATGCTCTTCTCCACCACCATGGACGGCCGGAGCAGCCGGATCGTGCCCTCGGTCGGGGAGATCCCGGTGGTGGTCCCCCGGGGCGACGTTCAGTACGTGGTCACCGAGTACGGCGTGGTGAACCTGTTCGGGAAGAGCCTCCAGGAACGTGCCATCGCCCTGATCAGCGTCGCCCACCCCGACTTCCGGGACGAGCTGTTCCACGAGGCCAAAAAGCGCGGCCTCCTGGGGCAGGAGCGAACGCTCGCCGAGAGCATCCGGAGCGTGTATCCGCTCAAGATCGAGGAGACCCGCGGGATCGGCGGGCGCCGGATCCTCTTCCGTCCCGCACGGCCCACGGACGAGCGAAGCATTCAGGAGCACTTCTACAACATGGACCGCCGGGACGTGGTCCGCCGCTTCATGCACGAGAAGACGGCCTTTTTCCGGGAGGACGTGGCCGGGGTCTTCCAGGTGGACTACATTCACGACATGGCCATCGTGGCCGTGATCGGGGATCCGGGCTTCGAGCGGGTGATCGCGGTGGGGGGATACTTTCTGGAGCCGGCCACGAACACGGCCGAGGTGGCCTACAGCGTGGACCGGGAGTGGCAGGGCAAGGGAATCTCGGCCGTCATTCAAAAGAAGCTGCTGGAGACCGCCCGCGAGCACGGGATCACCGGGTTCAAGGCCTACACGGATCCCGCGAACCGGTCCATGATCCGGCTCTTCAAGAAGCTGCCGTACCGCGTGACCACGGCCTATGAGGGGGACATGGTCGTCCTGGAGGCGCGGTTCGACCGGCCCCGAAGCGGGTGATGGACCATCGGCCGGCCGCGGAAGGCGGTCATGGTTTCGCGTTTGCCCCATGCCGTGTTAGGATGACAACAACCGGCGGGGCCGCCGCTCTACTGAAGCACCGTGGACGGTGACTATTTCAGGGAAGGAGAGACGGACATGGAAGAGGACATCAAGAAGTACGATGCCCATCTGGAGACATTCAGAAAAGACGCCTACGTGCAGGGCTGGGACGCCTACCGGAAGATGCACGCCAGGTCCATCGAGGAGCCAGAGGACTTCTGGGCCGAGCAGGCCGAAGCCTATCTCACCTGGGAGAAGCCGTGGGAACGGGTGCTCGAATACGACTTCGACGAAGCGAGAATCGAGTGGTTCGGAGGCGGCGTGCTCAACGCCTCAACCAACTGCCTGGACCGGAATCTGGAGAAGCTGAGGGACAAGACAGCCTACCACTGGGAGGGCGACGATCCCGACGAGCGGAAAACCGTGACTTACGGGGATCTCTACGAACAGGTCAACCGGATGGCCGCCGTGCTCAAGGACAGGGGCGTGGGCAAGGGGGACCGCGTGGTCGTCTACATGCCGATGATCGTGGAGCTGCCCGTGGCCCTGCTCGCCTGCGCGCGGATCGGCGCCGTTCACAGCGTGGTCTTCGGGGGTTTCAGCGCGGAGGCCCTGGCCAACCGGATCAAGGACTGCGGCGCCCGCCTGGTCGTCACGGTGGACGGGGGGTTTCGGGCCGGGAAAACCGTGCCGCTCAAGCAGAACGTGGACGATGCCCTCAAGAGCTGTCCCGATGTGGAGACCGTAATCGTGTTCGACCGGGCCGGCCTGAACCCCGAGCTGGACGCGTCGCGGGAGGTCTGGTGGCACGAGGCCGTGGCGGACGATTCCCTGCCGGACCACGTTCCGCCCGAGCCCATGGACGCCGAGGATCCCCTGTTCATCCTGTACACGAGCGGGAGCACCGGCAAACCCAAGGGCGTGGTCCACACCCACGGCGGGTACCTGGTCTTTGCAGCCATGACGACCAGGCTGACCTTCGACCTGAAGGACGACGAGGTGTTCTGGTGCACAGCGGACATCGGATGGGTCACCGGGCACACCTACGGGGTCTACGGACCCCTGATCAACGGGTTCACCAGCGTTCTCTACGAGGGCGTGCCGAACCACCCGGACTTCGACCGATACTGGGCCCTGGTGGAGCGGTACAAGGTGGCCAAGTTCTACACCGCCCCGACGGTCATCCGCGCCCTGGCCAAGGAAGGCCACGAGCACGTGGAAAAGCACGACATCTCCAGCCTCAAGCTCCTCGGGTCCGTGGGGGAGCCCATCAACCCGGAGGCCTGGCGCTGGTACCATCACTGGGTGGGACGCGACTGGTGCCCCATCATGGACACCTGGTGGCAGACCGAGACCGGCGGGCACATGCTCACGCCGCTTCCCGGGGTGGCGGCCATCAAGCCCGGTTCCTGCTCTTTCCCGTTCTTCGGCGTGGACCCGGTCATCCTCGACGACGTGGGACAGGAGGTGAGGTATCCCAACCAGGAGGGCGTGCTCTGCATCCGTAAGCCCTGGCCCGGCATGGCCCGAACGGTCTACGGGGACCACGAACGGTTCAAGGAGACATACTTCAGCCAGGCGCCCGGGATGTACTTCACCGGGGACGGGGCCAAGAGGGATGAGGAAGGCTACTACTGGATCATCGGGCGGATCGACGATGTCATCAACGTCTCCGGGCACCGGTTGGGGACCGCCGAGATCGAGTCCGCGCTGGTGCTCCACGACAAGGTGGCCGAGGCCGCGGTGGTGGGCTTCCCGCACGAGCAGAAGGGCCAGGGGATCTACGCGTTCGTCACGCTGAACAGCGGCGTAGCCCCGTCCGACGGGCTGAAAAAGGAGCTCATCGGGCTCGTCCGTTCGGAAATCGGGCCCATCGCCACCATCGACGTCCTCCAGTGGGCCGATGCGCTTCCCAAGACCCGGAGCGGCAAGATCATGCGGCGCATCCTGCAGAAGATCGCGGCCGGAAAGGTGGACGAGATCGGGGACACGTCGACCATCGCGGATCCTTCCGTGGTGGATCAGCTCATCGAGGCGCGGGAGACGACCTGATCCCGGCGACCTTTTCACTCGGGTGCAGGATCAGAAACGGGTGGGGCTCCCGCAGCGTGAGGCGCTCATGCGCTTCGTGGACAAAGAGGGTGTTCCCTTTGACGTACGAACCGGCTGCGACGACGACGTGCCGGGGCTCTGCGCCATGTACGACGGCTTCTCCCCCAAGGGGAAGTTCCAGGGGGTGCCGCCGGTGGAGCAAAAGGCCTGCCGGGAGTGGATCGGGAACCTGGTCGACCGGGGCCGGAGCTTCCTGGCGCTTCGGGGAGACCGGATCATCGGCCACCTGGTGATCATCCCGGACCTGGACCGAAGGGAGGGCGAGTACCTCATCTTCGTCGATCAGAAGGAGCGCAACCGGGGCGTGGGAACCCGGCTCACCGAGGCGGCCCTGGAGCACGCCCGGGGGCTGGGCCTCCGGGGCCTCTGGTTGACCGTGGGAACATACAACTTTCCAGCCATCGCGCTCTACCGCAAGTTCGGGTTCCGGTTCTTCGGCCTGGACCGGTTCGAACGGGAGCGCACCATGCGGTTGGCCGTTCCGGGGGAGCCATGCCTCTGAAGGTGGGCGTCATACGAGACGACCGTTATCTCGAGCACAAGACCGGGCACATCCACCCCGAGCACCCCAGCCGCCTCCAGGCCGTTTACAGGATGCTCGACGCCGGAACAGGAGAGGGGCTCATCGACATGGAGGCCGAGATGGCCACCATGGAGCAGCTGGAGCTGGTTCACACGCCCGCCCACATCAAGAAGGTGCTCAAGACCGCGGACCAGGAGTTCACGAGCCTGGCCCCGGACACCCCGGCGAGCTCCAAGACTTACCTGGCGGCCTGGCTGGCCGCCGGAGGCTGCATCCGGGGACTCGAGGCGACCCTCTCGGGGACGTGCCACGCATGCTTCGCCCTGGTCCGCCCGCCGGGACACCACGCCCTGCCCAACCGGGTGTCCGGCTTCTGCATCTTCAACAACCTGGGCGTCACGGCCCGTTTCGCGGCCCAACGCTACGGGTTCGAACGCATTCTCATCGTGGACTGGGACGTCCATCACGGCCACGGCCTGAACGACCTGTTCTACCGGGACCCGGGGGTCTTCTATTTCTCCACCCACGACACCCTGCTCTACCCCCACAGCGGCGACTGGACCGACGCCGGAGCGGGCCGGGGCGAGGGGTACACCGTCAACATTCCGCTTCCCCGCGACCTGGAGGATGTGGACATGGTCGGTCTCTACCGGGGGCTCCTCCCGTCCATCGTGCGTCGTTACGCTCCCCAGCTCCTGCTGGTGGCCGCCGGCTTCGACGGGCACCGGGACGATCCCGTGGGGCGCAGCCGTCTGACCGAGTCGGCGTACGGAGAGTTGACCCGGCTGATGATCTCCCTCAGGAGCGAGGTGCAGGGAGCGCCCCTTCTCCTCGCCCTGGAAGGGGGGTACGACCCGCCCGCCCTGGCGCGGTCGGTCCGGGAGGTCCTGCAGGCCCTGCGGGAGGAAGAGACAACCGGTCTTCCCGACCGGGAGCCCACTCCCAAGGCGCAGGAGCTCGTGGACCGGGCACTCGAGGTGCACCGGCCGTATGGGGTATGGGTGGATTTTGGAGACCATGCTTAAAAAACCAGGTCAAAAGCCGAGTACGAGTACCGCTTCGCTGAGTACGAGTGCGAGTACGAAAAGACGAGGGAACATTTGGTGCCTTACTCATGAGATCCTGTCGAAAAAAAACCAGGAAGTCCGGTTGTTCCGGCGCCGAGGCCGCCTTGGACGGGGCGAAGGGCTCAACGACGCGGCGGTCGAGGCTCGGGCCCCGGCCCTTGCGAGCCACGAAACACGGACCACGAACACGGCCCCATCGAGGACTTCATGATCAAGGCCAGAGTTTCCGCTGAAAACCCGGACGCCAACCTGGGTCCCTACGATCAGACCCGCAAAGGCTTCTCCTGGGCGGAGGAGGAGAAAAGATACGGCATCGAGCACGCCGCTCGAATCAACATCGTGACCGAGTCCGTGGACCGATGGGCCGGTGAGTCCGACGCACGGGACCGAGCGGCCCTCCTCTTCGAGCAGGGGGGCGAGGTCCGAACCTACTCCTACCGAAAGCTCCGGCAGGAGTCCTGCCAATGGGCCAACCTGCTCCACGACTACGGCCTCCAGCCGGGAGAGCGTCTCTTCATCTTCCTCCCGCAGTGCCCGGAGACCTACCTGGCCATGATCGGCTGCGCCCGGCTCGGCGTAATCTTCTGCAATCTCTTCTCCACCAGCACCTACGGCGAGATGGAGGTCCGCATTCGAGACGCCCGGCCCGCAGCCATTCTGACGCATCCGGACCTGGCGGAGCAGCTCCCGGCGGACGCCATGGAGAGCGTGCGCTGGGTCTTCCTGACCCGGGGACCCCTTCCCGGCGCTCTTCCCAACGAGGTCCTGGTGGAGAACCGGCCCGGCCGCATGCCGCCGGAATTCGACAACCCCCTGCTTCCCAGGAGGGGCCCCCTCTACCTGAACTACACCTCGGGCTCCACGGGAACACCCAAGGGCATTGTCCACGCCCACCAGGACCTGCTCGGCATGGGAGCCACCGCCCGGTACGTGCTCGACCTGTCCCCCGGCACCCTCCTCTGGACCGAGGCGGATCCCGCCTGGGTCACCGGAACCGTCTACGGGGTTTTTGCACCCTGGCTGTGCGGGGCCACCCTGCTCGTCCAGGGGGACCCGTTCAGCGCCTCCAACCTCTATCGAACCCTGGAGAAGCACGGGGTGGAGGTCTGGTACACGACCCCCACCACCATTCGGCACCTCGTGGAGGAGGGCGAGGATCTGCCCGGCCGCTATGACTTCTCCCGGCTGCGCCACGTGGCCACGGTGGGGGAGCCCCTGGTGCCTGACCTGTTCTACTGGGGCCTTCGGAACCTCGGACACTCCCTCCACGACACCTGGTGGATGACCGAGACCGGCGTCATCTGCCTGGCGAACTACCCTTCCATGGACATCAAGCCCGGCGCCATGGGGAAGCCGGTCCCGGGCCTGGAGGCGGCCGTGCTGGACGAGGAAGGGGAGCCCGCGCCCCCCATGACCATGGGGGAGCTGGCCATCCGGCTGGAATGGCCGGGGCTCATGTGCGCGCTCTGGGGCGACGAGGAACGCTACGAGCAGTACTTCCGGGTCCCGGGCTGGTTTCTCACGGGGGACATGGTGCTCCGGGACGACGAAGGGTACTACTATCACCAGGGCAGGACCGACGACCTGATCAAGGTGGGCGGTATCAAGATGATCGGCCCCTACGAGATCGAGCACGTCCTCTACATGCACCCGGCCGTGGCCGAGGCCGCCGTGATCTCGAAGGGCGGGGACCCGGGCTCCGGGAAGTCGTCGGTCAAGGCCTTCATCGTGCTCAACCCCAGCTTCTCCCCCTCGAATCGCCTGAGCCAGGAGATCCGTGCCTTTCTCCGGGCCAACCTGTCCCGGGAGATTGCGGTGCGGGACATCTCCTTCATCGATCAAATCCCCAAGACCCGGAGCGGCAAGATCCTTCGGCGGGTCCTCCGGGCCAAGGAGCTTGGTCTCCCGGGAGGGCAGCCCCTGAACCTCCAGGACTGACGGTCCCATATCAAAAAGTTAAGGGCTGCACAGCGGCGGCTGAGCGGGTTTTTGCGAAGCCGTCAATCATTGCGTCGAGCACCGGGAAGCGCCCGCTCCAGGGGCGGTTGGAAAACTTCCTTGATCTTATGAAGCGTCGGGAGCATGATGGGCGGGCACTTCAACGGCATCGACAACCCTTCTGAAGAGGAGTGCTCTCCATGCCCTTTCCCCACCTGCTCAGCTACTCGAGAACCCGCACCACGTCCGTGGAACGCCCGGAACCCGACACCCTGCGCGCCGCCTGCCGGCTCCAGGACAACCTGATGGAAGCGGAGGTGGAGATTACGGTCCGCCTCCCCGACCTGGACATCACGGCCGTTCAGAGCCGCGTTCTCCGAGACGAACGGGGGCTGTGCCCGGGCGGCCTGGAGGGGCTGGAAAACGCCGTGGGCGTACGCATCGGGCCCGGAATGGCCAAGATCATCAAGGGGCTCGTAGGCGACGATTTTCCCTGCCCTCAGCTTGTCTTCATGGTGGAGGAGTGCTGTCACGGCGTCATTCTCTACTTTACCAAGGACGAGCTCCGGGCGGTCCCTGAAGACGAAGACGAGGCCCGGGAGCACTTTGCGAGGATGATCCGCAAGAACATCCGCCTGTACAACCGGTGCGCCGCGTTCGCGCCCGGGAGCTCCATCACCGAGGGGATCGACCCTCCCTCCCCGCACACGCAGAGCTGACCTTCGGAGGCCGACCTCATGATGGAATTCCAGAGAAGCAAACGCGTGGGCATCTGGGCCGAGGGCCCCCATCGACTCGTGGCCCACGGAATCCTGGACGACGACATCTACGGGCTGGAGGTCCGGATGGTGGTGGACCCCGCCACCCGGGAGATTCGTTCGGTGGAGGGCTGGTGGAACCGCTGGACCACCCCGGACTGCCCTTTGTCGGCCGAGCGCCTCCAGGATGCGGTCGGGGTGACCATCGACGGCGAAGACCTCGCCCGCAGGCTCCAGAAGACCGTGGGCAGAAAGGCCTGCCGCCACTTTGCCAATATCCTGATCGAATGCTGCCACACGGCCCGGGAGGCGATCGACGTCCTCCGGTACGAAAAGGCGGGGGCGGAGAGCCCCGACCTGACCTTCCGCGGCTTTCTCCACCCCGAGGAGTCGTCCGCGCACGCGCCCGAGGCGACGGCGGCGGGGGCCGGGCCCCCGGCTTTCAAAGAACACGGACCGGGAGAAACCGGGATCCTTCCGCCGGCGATCTGACCGGACCTTTCATCGACCTCCACGTGCACACCTCACCGGCCTCCCCGTGCAGCTCGGCGCCGGTGGACGACCTGATCCGGGAGGCCGTGCGCATCGGCCTGGACGGGATCTGCCTGACCGATCACAATCACGTCTGGAGGCCGGAGACCGTGGATGCGCTGCGGCAGAAGCACGGCTTCCTGGTGCTTCGCGGCAACGAGATCATCACGGACCAGGGGGACGTGATCGTCTTCGGCCTCGAGCGGGACATCCAGGGCATCACGAGACTGGAGGATTTGCGGGCGGAGGTGCTGCAGGCCGGGGGGTTCATGATCGCCGCCCACCCGTTCCGCGGCTTTCTGACCTTCGGCGTGGACAAGCTCGGGCTGACCCCGGAGAAGGCCATGCAGAGGAAGATCTTTCAGTACGTGGACGGGGTGGAGATCCTGAACGGCAAGGTCAACGAGGAGGAGAACCGCTTCGCCGGCCAGGTCGCGCAGGGGCTCGGGCTGGTCCTCACCGGCGGAAGCGACGCCCACGAGGTGGAGGAGGTGGGCCGGTACGCGACGCGCCTCGCCTCGCCCGTCCGGAACGAGCAGGATTTGATCGAGGCCCTCAAGAAGGGTCAAACGGCGCCCGTGGCCTTTCGCAGGGGGAGGAACGACGCTCGAACCGGGGTGCACCCCTGAGTTGTCGTCCGAGCCGGATGTTGTGTGTCGAAAAGGAGAAGCGGACATGGAAAACAGGACCGACTGGGAGCCGATCATCCGGAAGATGGAACGACTGCTGCGATTACGGTCGTTCCCGGTCGCCTTCAAGATGCTGGAGTCGAAGCGGGACCTCGAGGACGTTCCCTTCCTGAGGAGACCGTCCCACGGCATGACCCTGTGCCAGATGATCAACCTGGTGCGCAACTTCGACTGGACCGTGGGCGCGGACAA
This sequence comes from Deltaproteobacteria bacterium, assembly GCA_021737245.1. Lineage (GTDB taxonomy): Bacteria > Desulfobacterota > DSM-4660 > Desulfatiglandales > HGW-15 > JAIPEI01. Next base: position 16,466 of record JAIPEI010000027.1, read on the forward strand.
CAGCCACTTCGCCCTGCCTTCCTGCCCGGCCATGCTGGGGCTTCGCGACAAGCCCGCCGTTTACAAGGACGGCACGTTTCGGAGCATCGTGTGGGTCAAGAGCCGGGAGGACGGCAAAAAGTACGAGGAGGCCATCCCCCATCTTCCGCTCGGACGCTACGAGGCGGTGGTGATGGCCCCGCTGGTCTACAACCCTTTCGAGCCGGACATCGTGCTCGTCTATGCGAACCCCGCCCAGATGATCCTCCTCGTCAACGCACTCCAGTTCGAGGAGTACGAGGTGATGGAGTTCTACTGCGTGGGCGAGACCTCCTGCTCGGACGCCGTCGCCCGCTGCTACCTGAACGACAAGCCCGCCCTGACCATCCCCTGCTACGGCGAGCGCCGGTACGGCCACGCTCAGGACGACGAGCTGGTCATGGCGCTTCCGGCGAGATTCGTGGAAAAGGCCGTCCGGGGCCTCGACTCCCTTTACAGGCGGGGCGTCCGGTACCCCGTCAGCTACGCCGGCGTGGAGTCCGACGTCCTGTCCCTGCTGCCCCCGGCCTACACCCGGCTGGAGTACACGGCCAAGGAGATCCGGGGAGAGGGAAAGGACAACCGGCTGCTCCTGGGAGTGACGGGCGGCATCGCCAGTGGCAAGAGCACGGTGTCCACCATGCTGGAGGAGCAGGGATCCCCGATGGTCGACTTCGACCAGCTGGCCAGGGAGGTGGTCGAACCCGGCGAGCCCGCCTACGACCAGATCGTGGACTACTTCGGAAGCCAGGTGGTCGCCTGGGACGGCACCCTGGACCGCAAGGCCCTGTCCGACATCGTGTTCAAGGACATGGAGAAACGCAAGAAGCTGGAGTCCTTCACCCACCCGGCCATCTTCAAGCGTTTCGCCGAGAGGGTGAATGCGATCGCGGCCCAAGACCCGAACGCCGTCATCCAGGTGGCCGTGCCCCTCCTCCTGGAGCTCAACCTCCAGTACATGTTCCACAAGAT
>JAIPEI010000028.1 GCA_021737245.1 Deltaproteobacteria bacterium
GCTTTTGGGGGCTTGCCGAGAATGGGCCCTTATGGAGCTCGTCGGAGGCAAGCCCCCAAAAGCAACATCCTTATCATTCAGTTGCCGTGAAAATGCTGGTATCTGCAATGGGGCTCGGGGCATTAACGCTGATTCAAACTGCTATTCGTGGGTTGGTTACCAACATTATTTTGAATCCGTCCGGAGTACACTCGATCTAGTGAGCGTGAGTCAAGCAATGCTTGTCAGCATAGTGTCCCCGAGTGTCTCCTGGCGTGCCCCGAGCCCTCATTGCAGAAAAGTGAATACGCTCCTTTGATGTATAAAGCCTTACTGCAATCTCGATGGTTGTCCCTTACTCGGAGGCCATTGCCACTTGCGGTTGCATAACAGCCCAGAGGAATCCGACCAGCTCCCTGGCGATGGCCGTGATGGCAACAGGACGAAGTTTTCCTCGCATTGTAAGCGCCCAGAACCTTTTGTGAAGGCGCTCCATGCACTTGATTGCTGTACTCGCAGTTTGGCTATTGACTTGGAGCAGGTTTACCTCCATATTTTTCGAGACTTTGGGTGACCGTACATAGTGCTGAGCAGCTTCGATCAGTTGAGTGCGACATCTCTTGTTTCCAGCTTTTGTGATCGGGCCTCCATGTCGTGTATCCCCCGAACTGTTCTCGGAAGGAATCAGCCCAAGGTAAGCCATCAAGCCGGTCGGACTTGGAAACCGCCGAAAATCGGTAATCTCTGTAATCAGAAGCATCGCAGCCAAGGTACCAATGCCCCTGAAGGCTCGAAGCTGTTTCACACTGGGCGCATAGATCTCGGAACAGGCAACCTCTTTGATCTGTTCGTCAAAATGCTCTACCTGTGTTTCCAAGTAATTCAGGTGCTGAATGTGCGCCTCCAAGACGTGCTGAATCTCTTCATTCGGCAGCTGTTGAGCAGACAGCCACTTACGGTGCTTCATTGTCCATTTACCACCCTGGCCGTACTTCACTCCATGCGCCAGCAAAAGAGAGTTGATTTGCAATTTCACGCGCTTCGCATGATCCTTGAAGGCCATTCGGCAACGCACAAGGCTTCGGACGCCTTCCTCCTCTTCTGTAGGAGGATGAACGATGCTGAGCCGCTCGCCGGCATGGTTTATCGCCAGATCGATTGCATCGCGAAAGTCATTCTTTCGCCGGTTTCCCGCTTTCTTCGGAATAAGAGAGGGGGCAATCACATCGCAATGGTATCCCCAACCTTTCATCTTTCTCTGAAAGACGTAGCCGCAGCTCGAGGCCTCGTAACATGCTCTAATCTCATATTCCTGGGAGTATCTCTTCAAAAACTTTTTGATCGTCTTGTCCTCGTTCACTAACCGGACCGTCTCGTGTACTTCTTTCTGCCCTTCGAGCACGACGGCCATCGAAACCGAATTTTGGTGGTAATCGATACCAACATAGGCTATCTTCTTCATGGGCTACTCCTCCTCTATTTTGAGGTTTTCGGTACGGGTGTTATATCACACCCGGGGAGTAGCCCGTTTCATATAATCTAGTGGGCCTCGGCCCAGTTCCTCCCTGTGCCCATGTCCACCTTCAAAGGAACGTCCAGCTCGTGCACGCCCTCCATCTCATCGCAGACGAGCCGCCGCACCGTGTCCAGCTCGCCCTCCGGCAGCTCGAACACCAGCTCATCGTGGACCTGGAGGATCATTCCGGCCTCGAGGCCCTCCTCTTCCAGGCGACGGTGAATGCGGATCATCGCCTTCTTGATCAGATCGGCGGCCGTGCCCTGGATGGGCGTGTTGACGGCCATGCGCTCGGCCTCCCCTCGCACGAAATGGTTTTTGTGATGAATGTCCGGCAAGTATCTCCTGCGATTGAAGAGCGTCGTCACGTAGCCTTCCTTCCTCGCCCGCTCGATCATGGCCTCTCGAAAACGAAGCACGCCTTCGTGCTTCCGGTAGTAAGCCTCGATGTACCCCTTGGCGGTCTTGTAATCCACGCCCAGCTGGTCGCCCAGCTTGTTCGCACCCATGCCGTAGATAATGCCGAAGTTGATCGTCTTGGCGACCCGCCTCATCTCGGGGGTGGGGCGGCCTTCCTCGGGCTCGAACAGCTCCCGTGCGGTCCGTTCGTGCACGTCCTCGTCCCGCTGAAACGCCTCGATGAGGGCGGGGTCTCCGGAGTAGTGGGCGAAGACGCGCAGCTCGATCTGGCTGTAGTCGGCGGAGAGAAGCAGATGCCCGGGCTCGGCCACGAACCCTTTGCGGATATCCCTCCCCTCCGGAGACCGGATCGGGATGTTCTGGAGATTCGGGTTGCTGCTGCTGAGCCTGCCGGTGGCAGCCACGGCCTGATTGAACGACGTGTGGATTCGTCCCGTCTCGGGGTTGATCATCTTGACCAGTGCATCCAGGTAGGTGGACTTGAGCTTGGCCAGGCTCCGATAGGTCAAAAGCATCTCCGGAATGCGGAACGCCATGGCCGCCAGCTTTCTCAGGGCGCGGATATCCGTGGCATAGGCCCGGGTCTTGGACGTCTTCCCCTGGGTCGGGAGACCCAGCTTCTCGAAGAGCACGAACCCGAGCTGCTGGGGAGAGTTGAGGTTGAACTCCATGCCCGCTTCCTCGAAGATTGCGGCCTGAATCCGTTCGAGCTCGTCGCAGAACCGCTCAGACATGCGACGAAACACGTCCGCATCCACCCGGACGCCGGCGGCCTCCATGTCCACGAGGACCGGGAGCAGGGGCATCTCCAGGTTGAAAAACAGCTCGTGATTCCCATCCTCCTCCAGCTGCCTTCCCAGCACCTCCATGAGCCGAAGCGTGACCTCGGCATCCTCGCAGGCATACTCCGAGGCCCGTTCGGGAGACACCCTCGAGAACGGGATCTCCTGCTTGCCCCGGCCCACCACGTCGTGGTAGGCGATCGTCCGGATGTTGAAATAGTGCTGGGCCAGGGCGTCCAGGTTGTGCTGCCGCAGCCCCGGGTTGATCACGTACGAGGCGACCATGGTGTCGAACCGGATCCCCTGCAAATCCACGCCGTGACGCCGGAAAACCAGGGCATCGTACTTGATGTTCTGACCGATCTTCTCCACGGCGGGGTCTTCCAGCACACTCCGCAGGATCTCACGGGCGCAATCCCATGTGACCTGCCGGTCCGGTCCCAGGCCTTCGTGACCCACCGGCACGTAGGCCGCCGATCCTTCCCTGCACGAGAAGGAAATCCCCACCAGATCCGCCTCGTGAGGGTTCCTGCTGGTGGTCTCCGTATCCAGGCTGACCCGGCCCGCCTCGCGGATCTCACGCACCAGGTCCTCCAGCGCCTCTTCGGCCGAGCAGAGCCGGACATTGCGGGAGCATGTGTTGGTCTCGGGTGCGAACTGGTCCCACAGCTCCCGGAACTCCAGCTCCTGAAACACCACGGCCAGATCCTCGGCATCGGGATCCCCCACCTCCAGATCCTCCAGTCCGACCTCCAGGGGGACATGGCAGTCGATGGTCACGAGCCGCCGGCTGAGAAAAGCCTCCTCGCGGTATCTGGTCAGGTTCTCCTTCAGTTTCTTCTGTTTGATCCCGTCCAGATCCTCATACACACCTTCCATGCTCCCGTGCTCTCGAATCAGGGTCAAAGCGGTCTTTTCTCCGACCCCCCGCACGCCTGGGATGTTGTCCGAGCTATCGCCGGCCAGCCCCATCAGATCCACGATCTGCCCGGGTTCAAGGCCCTCGTATCCACTCTTGAACGCTTCGTAATCCGTGGTCTTGTCCCGCATGGAGTCCCACAGGGAGATTTGCGGCGAGACAATCTGGCGAAAATCCTTGTCTCCGGTCACCACGACGACCCGACAGCCCTGCTCCCCGGCGCGCCTGGCGAGTGTCCCGATGAGATCGTCCGCCTCGAATCCCTCTTTTTCGAGCATTTTCACGTTCAATCCTCGAACGATGCGCTTGATATAAGGAATCTGGGCGACGAGGTCATCCGGGGCAGGGGGACGATTGGCCTTGTAATCCTCGTAGATGTGATGCCGGAACGTCTTTCCCTTGGCGTCGAAAACCACGGCGAGATACTCGGGGGTCTCATCCTTCATGAGCTTGAGCAGCATCCGGACGAACCCGTACACCGCGTTGGTGGGAAGGCCGCTGGAGTTGGCCAGATTTCGTATGGCGTGGTAGGCGCGGTGTATGTATGAGCTGCCGTCGACGAGATAGATCGCTTTGCTCTCGCTCATGTAAAGTCCCGGCGCCCATGCCCCGGGAGGCGGGTAAAGGCGCGTTGAATGGAAGGAGGCGTCATGGATACGGCGATCGGACGAGCGAGAGCTGCGGAAAACAGCCGATGAAACCGGTTCCATCGGAGGAGGGAATAACCCGTCGGCGAAACCGCCCGCCGCTGCCTGTTACGAAGATCCGTCCTCGCCGCCCGCATCCAGAGGAGGAGCCCCCCCCTCCGCCAGGAATTCCGCAAGGTCCCGCTCTGCGAACCGGTAGCCGAGCTTCGGCGTGGCTGGAGCCTTCCATCGGGGTCGAATCTTGTCCACCGATCTTCGCTCCGTCTTGGCCGGCTCGCGTCCCACGGGAACCGGACAGGTCAAGGAGGTGAAGCCGATTCGTTCCCCCTCGTTCGTGTAGAGGACGTCGTCGATCAACCAGCCGAGGTGCCTTCCGTTGATGCCGTAGACATGCACATATTCATGGATGTACGCGACGGCATGCCCGTCCCAGAGGTACACGCTGCCGTGGTAGTCGTCGCGAAGATAGGCAGCCGGTCTCCCCTTGCGGTCAAACAGGGTTCGATCCATAACACCCCCCGGATTTCATGTTCCGGAGGTCCGCCTACGCCTACTTTGCGTAGTCCACGGCCCGGACCTCCCGGATCACCGTGACCTTGATCTGCCCCGGGTACGTGAGCTCCTTTTCGATCTTCTTGGCAATGTCGGAGCAGAGAACGAAGGCCCCGTCATCGTTGACCGCATCGCCCTCGACGAGAATCCGGATTTCCCGCCCGGCCTGAATCGCGTAGGACTTGCTGACTCCCTTGAAGGACAACGCGATCTTTTCCAGGTCCTCGAGTCTCCTCACATAGGACTCGAGCATTTCTTGACGGGCGCCGGGTCTTGCTCCGGAGAGCGTGTCCGCCGCCTGGACCAGGACGGCGAGCGTCGTCTCGGGCGCAACCTCCTCGTGATGCGCCGCGATGGCATGGATCACCTCCGGGTCTTCCCCGTACTTCTTGGCGAGCTCCGCACCGATCCGGGCATGGGGCCCTTCCACCTCGTGATCCACCGCCTTGCCGATATCGTGCAGGAGGCCCGCCCGCCGGGCTTTCTTGACATTGCCGCCCAGCTCCGCCGCCATCATCCCGCAGATGAAGCTCACCTCCCTGGAATGCTGAAGGACATTCTGGGCATAGCTCGATCGGTATTTCAGCCGCCCGATCAGCTTGACGACCTCGGGATGGATGCCGTGAACCCCCACGTCGAAGGTTGCCTGCTCCCCCGCCTCCTTGATGCTCGCCTCGATCTCCTCGTTCACCTTCTGAACGATCTCTTCGATGCGGGCCGGATGGATCCGCCCGTCCTCGATCAATCTCTGCAAGGCGACCTTGGCCACCTCGCGCCTGACCGGGTTGAAGCCGGACAGGATGACGGCCTCGGGTGTGTCATCGATGATCAGGTCGATGCCCGTAGCCGCCTCGAGGGCTCGAATGTTCCGGCCCTCACGACCGATGATCCGGCCCTTCATCTCCTCGTTGGGCAGGTTCACGACCGAAACGGTCTTCTCTGCGACGTAGTCCCCTGCGTACCGCTTGATGGCAAGGGCCATGGTCTCCTCAGCCTTGCGCTTGGCCGTCTCCTTGGCTTCCGTGTCGATCCGGCGGATGAACTTGACGGCCTCGTGCTTGGCCTCCTCTTCCATGGACTTCAAGAGGAGCTCCTTGGCCTCTTGAGAGGACATCGCGGCAAGCTGCTCCAACCGCTCCCGCTGCTCGGAGAGCATCTGCTCGTACTGGCTCTCTTTGCCCTTCAGCTCCTCTTCCAGCTGCTCGAGCCGACTTTCCTGGCTTGTCAGCCTTTTTTCTTTCCTGTCGTAATGCTCGATCTTCTTGTCCAGGTTTTCTTCTTTGTTGAACAAGCGCTTTTCCAGCAATTGAAGCTGTTCCTTCTTTTCATTGGTGTCCTTCTCGAAATCCAACTTCATCTGATAAAGGGTGTCTTTGGCGCGGAGCATCGCCTCTTTTTTTACGGTCTTTGCTTTCTTATGGGCATCGTTGATGATCTTCTTGGAATAATTGTTGATGGATTCAATCTGCTTTTCAACAATCCTCTTTCGAGTCCAAAATCCGATCATAAAGCCGAGGATCGCCCCGGCCGCACCGCCCAGGATCAACTGCATGGTTGACATACCTGGCCACCTCTCTATTCGTTTCAGTCATGCCGCCTTCGACCCCGGAGAAGACAAGGCCCGACGGAATCCTGGTTTTCATGGTTTTCGCGCCCCCGCAGAGAGCAACGCCGTAGGGGTGGATCACATCGGTCGCAAATGGAGCGGCACCCTCCGCCGCGGATCTTCTGCGGAGGGGTCGAACCGGGGATGGAGACAAGAGACGGGGGGGTAACAGGGATGGTCTACCCCATGGCGGAATCAATGTCATAAATCATGGCCTTGATACGCTGGCTCTCTCTGCCGGCCTTGTCGTCCAATGCCGTCAGCGCCTGGAAGTACTCCCCGGCAATGTGCATGGCGGCCAGAATCGCCGCTTTGCGCTCACTCAGGCCCTCGTTGGCCTCGCGAATCTCGCCGGCAACCCGATCGACGTACTCCGCAATCCTTCTCACGTCATCAGCGCTGTCCTGACTCCGAACAAGGTATTCCCGATCAAGGATCTTGACTCTTACTGTCTGCATCGGCCGTCCGCACCCCTGAAGACATCCACCATGCCTCTTGCGAACGTCACACCTCAGGCGTTTGCCGTTCTTCGATCTATACGCTCACTTGTTCGATCTTTTCAAGCAGGGAGATGATCCTCTGCCTGGCCTGGTCCCTGGCCGAACGCAGGCTCTCGATTTCCGTCGTCAAATCGGAGATTTTTTCCTCCTGGATCTGAACCTTTTCCGCCAGGGCATCCTTCTCTTTTTTCAGAGACTGCACATACCCGATGAGGGTATCCAGTTTCTCCTCAAGCACATGAAACTGGTCCAGCTCTTCTCCCTTTTCCATCGTGCTCCCCTAATGCGCTCCCTGTGAGCAACTGTTGCACACATCGTTCGTCAGTTTCAAATCGACCTTCCGAACGGGTGGCATGCGCCGATTTCATTGAAATTCTTATCCTATCCCGTGACAGTGAAAAGTCAATAAAAAAGGCGGGCTTCCTGAAGCGCCCGCCTTTCTCATTTCGTTGGAGGATTCGGAAGCCAGGGATCCGATCAGGCCTTTTCCGCGACCTTGATCCGGACCAGCGCCCTCCTGAGGGCTGTTTCCGCCCGGACAAAGTCCACGTCCTCGGCTCCCCGCTCACGGGCCAGGCGTTCCCTGGCGCGCTCGAGCGCGCTTTGGGCCCGCTCGAGGTCGATGTCGGTCGCCCTTTCCGCCGCATCCACGAGAACAGACACGCGATCCTCGGACACCTCGGAAAAACCCTCCGTCACCGCCAGAAACTCCTTTTTGCCTTCGGCCTCATAACGCAGCTCCCCGGGCTGGATCCCGGAAAGAAACGGGATATGACCGGGCAGAATCCCGAACTCCCCCTCGGTCCCGGGGGCCACGACCGTGTCCACCTCCCGGCTCACCAGCACCTTCTCAGGAGTCACCACCTCCAGATGTAAAACTGCCATGCGATCACCTCTGCCTATGATTGACGGCCCGGCAAAAACCCGCTCAGCGGCCGCTCGGAACGTTGATGCGCAGCATTGCGGCTTCCTGCTGTACCATCATGATTCGGAGGCCATTCTCTCGGCCTTCTCCTGAGCCTCTTCAATGCCGCCGACCATGTAGAAGGCTCCCTCGGGAAGGTCGTCGTGCTTGCCCTCGATAATCTCCTTGAACCCTCGGATGGTGTCCTGAACGGTCACGTACTTCCCCGGCGTGCCTGTGAAGGTCTCGGCCACGTGAAAGGGCTGGGACAGGAAACGCTGGATCCGCCGCGCGCGGGCCACGGTCAGCTTGTCCTCGTCCGAAAGCTCATCCATGCCCAGAATCGCGATGATGTCCTGCAAGTCCTTGTACTTCTGAAGGAGCTGCTGCACCTGCCGCGAAACGAAGTAGTGCTCCTCGCCCAGTACGTTGGGGTCCAGGATCCGGGACGTGGAGTCCAGCGGATCCACGGCGGGGTAAATGCCCAGCTCGGAGATGGGGCGCGAGAGCACCACCGTTCCGTCGAGGTGGGCAAAGGTCGTGGCCGGCGCCGGGTCGGTGAGGTCGTCTGCAGGCACGTACACACACTGCACCGATGTGATGGAGCCCTTCTTCGTGGAGGTGATCCGCTCCTGGAGCTCACCGAGGTCCGTACCCAGGGTCGGCTGGTACCCGACCGCGGAAGGGATCCGCCCCAGGGTGGCCGAAACCTCCTGGCCCGCCTGGGTGAATCGGAAGATGTTGTCGATGAACAGGAGCACGTCCTGTCCCTTGTCGTCCCGGTAGTACTCAGCAGCGGTCAGCGCCGAAAGCGCGACGCGGGCGCGGGCTCCCGGCGGCTCGGTCATCTGCCCGTAGATCAGGGCGGCCTTTTCCACAACGCCGGATTCTTTCATCTCCAGGTAGAGGTCGTTCCCTTCGCGGGTCCGCTCACCCACACCGGCGAAGACCGAGATGCCGCCGTGCTGCATGGCGATGTTGTGGATCATCTCCATCATAACGACCGTCTTGCCGACGCCGGCGCCGCCGAACATGCCCATCTTGCCGCCGCGGGGGAACGGCACGAGGAGATCGATCACCTTGACGCCCGTCTCGAGCACGTTCACCGAGGTGTCCTGGTCCACGAAAGACGGGGCGTGCCGGTGAATCGGCCTGAACTCCGTCGCATTGATCGGCCCCAGCCCGTCCACGGGCCGCCCCACCACGTTGATCACGCGGCCGAGCACCGGGTCGCCGGCGGGCATCATGATGGGGTTTCCCGAGTTCTTGGCCGGCATACCGCGCACGAGACCGTCGGTCACGTCCATGGCGATACAGCGGACCACGTTGTCGCCCAGGTGCTGGGCCACCTCCACCACCAGATTGTCTTCCACGTCGTCGATGGCCGGGTTCGTGATGAAAAGCGCCGTCAGAATATTCGGCAGCTCCCCTTCGGGAAACTCCACGTCCACGATGGGACCCATGACCTGAATAACTTTGCCCTCATTCATGATATGTTCAAGACCTCCTTCTCCTTGGATGCGTTTAGGCCGTCTTGATCGCCTCGGCACCACCGACGATGTCCATCAGCTCCGCCGTGATGGCCGCCTGCCTGGCCTTGTTGTAGGCCAGGGTCAGATTCTGGATCAACTCCTTACAGTTCTTCGTTGCATTGTCCATGGCCGCCATCCTGGCCGCATGCTCGCTCACCTCGTTCTGCAGGAAGGCGTTGTAGATCTGCACACTGATGTGCTTCGGCAGCAGGTCGATCATGAGCTCCTCCGCACTGGGCTCACAGAGGTACTCGGAGCGGGTCGACTCCTCCTGCTCGTCCACCTGCGGGGGTTCGACCGGCAGCAGCTTCACCAGCATAACCTCCTGCCGCGCCATGCTGACAAAACGGGTGTACATCATATACACTTCGTCGAGCTCATCGTTCAGGAATCGATCCGTGAGCTGACGCGTCATCTGATTGACGAACGACATGTCGATCTTGCCGTACACCTGCACGTGGGCCTCGGTGATCGGAACATCCCGTTTCTTGAAGTAGTCCCGGCCCTTCTTCCCCACCACGGTCATGGAGGCTTCGTTTCCCTGATCCCGCTGCTCGCTGAGCCACTTCTCCCCCCGGTGGATGAGCTGGGCGTTGAAGCTGCCGCACAGGCCGCGATCCGCCGTGAAATGGAGAAGCTCGACCTGGCTGACGCTCTCCTTCTTCACCAGCAGGGGATGAATGTCCGGGTCGATCCGACTCGCCAGGTTCTCCAGCACCTCGGCGAACTTGGCGGCGTACGGATCAAAGGCCTCCACCTTTCCCTGGGTGCTCCGCAGCTTGGCCGCCGCCACCATGTTCATAGCGCGAGTGATCTGCTGCGTCTTCTTGACAGCACCGATTTTTCGCAGAATATCCTTTAGTGTCGCCATCTATCCTTCTCTGCCTTCCACTGGATCGGTTGAGCGGTTCGTCGGCGGCGCAGCCCGCGTCTTCCTGCGGGCCGACGCGCGTTCGGCCTCAGGCGGACGGTTGAAAGACGTTCTTGAACTCGTCCAGGGCCTTTTTCATCTTCTCGTTCAGCTCGTCGGGGATGGCTCCCTTTTCCTTGAGCTCGGCAAGCACTTCCGGATGCTTGCTGTCCATGAACTCGAGCATCTGCGACTCGTAGTCGAGGACCGAGTCCTCCGGGACCTCGTCGAGAAACCCGTTTGCGCCTGCAAAGAGAATCATGACCTCGCGCTCGGCGTCCATGGGCTGGTACTGCGGCTGCTTGAGAATCTGAATGAGCCGGCGGCCCCGGTTGAGCTGCCTCTGGGTGGCCTTGTCCAGGTCGCTTCCGAACTGGGCGAAGGCCTCCAGCTCCCGGAACTGGGCCATGTCGACCCGCAGGGTGCCGGCCACCTTTCGCATGGCCTTGGTCTGGGCCGCGCCGCCCACCCGGGACACGGAGAGGCCCACGTTGATGGCGGGGCGCACGCCGGAGAAAAAGAGGGACGGCTCCAGGTAGACCTGGCCGTCGGTGATGGAGATGACGTTGGTCGGAATGTAAGCGGAAACGTCCCCGGCCTGGGTCTCGATGATCGGCAGCGCCGTGAGGGATCCCGCGCCGAGCTCGTCGTTCAGCTTGGCGGCGCGTTCGAGCAGCCGCGAATGGTTGTAGAAGATGTCGCCCGGGAAGGCCTCCCGTCCGGGCGGGCGCCGCAGGAGCAGGGACACCTGCCTGTAGGCCGTGGCCTGCTTGGAAAGATCGTCGTAGATGATCAGGGCGTGCTTGCCGTTGTCACGATAGTACTCGCCGATGGAGCATCCGGCGTACGGGGCCAGATACTGCTGGGTCGCCGGGTCGCTCGCGCACGCGGCCACGACGGTGGTGTACTCCATGGCCCCGTGCCGCTCGAGCACGTCGACCACCTGGGCCACCGTGGACTTCTTCTGCCCGATGGCTACATAAATGCAGAAGATGTCCGTGTTCTTCTGGTTGAGGATCGCATCCACGCAGATGGCGGTCTTCCCGATCTGCCGGTCGCCGATGATCAGCTCGCGCTGCCCGCGGCCGATGGGCGTCATGGCGTCGATCGCCTTGATCCCGGTGTACATGGGCTCGCTCACCGGCTGGCGCTGGATCACGCCGGGGGCCACCATCTCGATCCGCCTGGACTCGCTCGCATCGATGGGCCCTTTCCCGTCCAGGGGGTTTCCGACCGCATCGAGCACGCGCCCGAGGACGGCGTCTCCGACCGGGATCTCCGCGATCCTTCCGGTCCGCTTTACCACGTCCCCTTCCCGGATCTTGGTGTCATCCCCCATGATGGCCACACCCACGTTGTCCTCTTCCAGATTCAGGCAAAGGCCGAAGATCCCGCCCGGAAACTCGAGCATCTCCATGGCCATGGCCTTCTGGACGCCGTGAACGCGGGCGACGCCGTCGCCCACGGACAGCACGACACCGGTCTCGGAGACTTCGACCTTCTTGTCGTAGTCCTTAATCTGGCCCCTGATCACCTGACTTATTTCTTCCGCTCTAATTTCCATCAGTCGATCCCACCCCTTTTCAAAGATTCTTTGAGCCCCTCGAGTTGGGCCTTCACACTGCCGTCCAGAACCACGTCACCGATCTTCACCACGACCCCGCCGATCAGGGATGGATCCTCATCCACATCGGACCGGATCTTCTTTGAGGTCAGCTCCGCCAGCGAGGACTCCAGGGCTTTCAGCGCCCCTTCCTTCAAAGGCCTTGCCGTGACGATCCTGGCCCTTGCCACGTTCGCCGCCTCATCCCACAGTTTCTCGTAGACCTCCGCGATTTCCTCTACGGCGCCCATGCGGCCCTTGTCGAGCAGGAGCCTCAGAAAACGCTGGACCGTACCGGAAAAACCGCTTTTGTCGAGCACCGCCAGGAGGAGGTTTTTCCGGTCTTCCGCGGCGAAAACCGGGTTCGCCACCGCGGCGCCGAACTCCGGATGCTCCCGGCACAGGTCTGCGAACTCCTTGAGCTCCATCCCGTACTGCTCGAACCGCCCTTCCTCCTGACCCAGGCTGAACAGAGCCTTGGCGTACCTTTTCGCAATCCTTGAACTGCTCAATGTACTTTCCCCACCTTTTCTATGAATTCACTCACCAGACGGTCCTGATCGTCCTCACCCAGCTCCCTCGAAATAATCTCGCGCGCCTTGTCGGCGGCCAGCTCGGCCACCTCTTCCCGCAGGCGGCCCCTGGCGTCCTCGAGCTCATGCTGAACGGCCGTCTCCACCTGCTCGAGCATCTGCGCGACGCGACGCTCCGCCTCGGAGATGATCTTCGCCTTCTCCGCCTCGCCGTCCCTGCGGGCCTCCGCCAGGATGCCTTCCTTCTCGGACTCGAAGTCCGTGAGCTTCTGCCGGATCTCCCGGTACCTGGATTCGGCTTCCTCCTTCTCCTGCTGAAGCCTCTCCATGCGATTACGGATCTCCTGCACCCGGTCGGAAAAGAACCCCAACGCGTTGGACTTCTTGAGGACCACGGCCAGGATGATCACCAGCAGCGCGAAGTTGATGAAGCGTGCGAGAAGATCCAGCATCGCGCCGCTGTCGTGGTCTTCGCCATGATCTGCGGCGCCTGCGGCCTCCTGGTGCCCGGTCGCAGCGGTCTCTCCGTGAGCCGTATCCTCCACAGCGAGCACCTGAGAGGTCCCCGCGAGTCCGGCCAGAAAGAGGAACGCGAACACCAGCGCCAGACGGATCCGTTTTCCTTGACAGTGCTCACCCCGTAGGAACATCAAAAGCTCCTCCCCAGTATCTTCTCCGCGACCTCCTGAGAGAACATGTCCACCTCTCCCTGAAGGGTCCGGCGGACCCCTGCGACCATCTGTTCGATCTCTGCGCGGGCCTTGCCGAGCCGCTCCTCGGTTCTGGAGGACGCCTCCTGGAGCATGCCCTTTTCCGTCTCGGCTCCCTGCTGCTTGATCTGCTCCTTGAGGCCGAACCCCTCCTTCCGCGCGTTGATCACGTTCTCCTGAAGGGCCTTCTCCTCCTGCGTCAATTTCTCCTGGAGCGTTTCGGCCCGCTCTTTCAGGCCCGACATCTCCTGGTGCCTTTCGCTCATGATCCTCCGGATGGGCCGGTATGCGACCGCGTTGAGAACGAAAAGGAGGACAAGGAAGTTCGCGATCTGGATCCAGAGAACGCCGATGGGCCATATCGAGTAATCGATATTCAACATGGTCGCGCTATCCTTCCCTTTGTGAATGAATGATCAAGGGTATCGCCTTTTATAAAAAAAAAATCACCTTGTCAAAACTTTTTTCCCGGGAAACGGTGGAGTGTTTCAGCTCACAAATCAGCGGGTTTCAGCGTACGGCCGCGAGCTTCTCGTCCTCGTCGCGCTCGGCGTCCTTGCCCTGGTTCCGCTGCATCCTGCAGTGTCCTTCGAACACCACACCCTCGTCGATGACCACGACGGGCGCGTGGATGTTCCCGTACACCTTGCCGGGTGCATGGATCTCGATGCGGTCGTCGGCGACGATGTTCCCGCGGATCTCCCCGCTGACAATGATGTGGGATGCGTGGATATCGGACTCGATGCTGGCGGATTCACCGACGATGAGCGTTCCTTCGGTCAGGATTTCCCCTTGAAACCGCCCGTCGATGCGAACCGCGCCCGTGAAGGCGAGCTTACCTTCAAACTCCGTGTCGCGCCCGAGGAAGGCGTTTATTTCATTTTGCTTTTTCTTCAACTTGGCAACCTTTTAGGCATGTTTTCGATCGCGAATGCATACCACAGCCCCCTGCCCATTGCAACAAAAATCCCTCTGAAAACCGCCTTTTCCAGCAGGCGCCTCATGCTTTCTCACTCCTGAGTTGACAGGCTGCAATTTGAAACGCTCGATTCAGGTCACTGGAACATGAACCTGCGCATGCTGATGTTCATCAGGATGCCCATCCCGGCCATGGTGGACACCACGGACGACCCCCCGTAGCTGAACAGGACCAGGGGGATCCCGACCACCGGGAGAAGGCCCGTGGCCATGCAGACGTTGATGAGGAGCTCCCAGAAAACAACGGCCATGATCCCGACCGCCAGGAAGGTTCCGAAGCGATCCCGCGAGCTCATCGCAATGTTGATGCCCCAGATGATCAGGAGGAGGTAGACCGTCAGGAGAAACATCGATCCGGCGAAGCCCCACTCCTCGGCAAGCACGGAAAAGGCGAAATCCGTGTGTTGTTCGGGCAGGAAATGGAGCCGCGTCTGCGTCCCGTCGAGATAGCCCTTTCCCCAGAGCTGTCCCGAGCCGATGGCGATCTTCGACTGGTTGATGTGGTAGCCCGCGCCCAGGGGATCCATGTCGGGTCTCAGGAAGGTGAGGATTCTTTTCTTCTGATAGGCCTCGAGCGTGGACCAGACGAAGGGGGCCGCCGCCAGGAAGCCCGAGGTGAGAAGCGCGAGGGACTGCCAGCGAACCCCGGCGAAGAGAACCATGGAGAATGAGACGATGACGAGCAGCAGGGAGGTGCCCAGGTCCGGTTCCTCGAGGATGAGGGCACAGGGCAGAGCGATGATCAGGAAGGGCTGCCAGAGGTCCCTGAGACGATACGTCTCCCTGTGCTCGCCGTGCTCGGCGAAAAACTTCGCCAGGGCCAGGATGACCGCGAACTTGGCCAGCTCTGAAGGCTGCAAGTTGACGCCGCCGATGCTGATCCAGCGTTGAGAACCGGAGGTCACGGCCCCCGTGACCAGAACGACCACCAAAAGCCCCAGGGAGAGCAGGTAGGCCGGGTAGGCCAGCTGCTCCAGCCTGTGATAGTCGAACAGGGTCATCATCAAAAGGGCGCCGAACCCGATCAGGAACCAGTAGATCTGGCGCGTGAAGACCCTCGAGATCCCGGCTCCGTCGAGCCCGTGGGTGGCGCTGTATAAGTTGATCAGGCTCGTCGATGCGAGTATGACGAGCAGCAGAAGCAGAAGCCAGTCGAAGTTCTGCAGCAGACGCCGGTCAAACATATCGGTTTTCTCCTCCCTCTGCGAAGCGGTCCGGCTATCTTTCCACCGGGGCCCGGTCGTCCTCCGGGTCCGCCTGCTTCTCCGACGTGGCGTCGCGATCCGGCGTTCCCTCTCCGAGATAGGCCTGGATCATCCGGCCTGCAATGGGAGCGGCCACGCTCCCCCCATGCCCGGCGTTCTCCATGAGCACGGCGATGGCGAGCTTCGGGTCCCCGGCCGGGGCGACGGCCACGAACCAGGCGTGGTCCCGGTATTTCTCGAGCACCTTGTTGTCTTTCGTTCCCGCCTTTTCGGTCTCCAGGTTGACCACCTGAGCCGTGCCGGTCTTCCCCGCAACCGTGACCCCCTTCACCTTCGCACGCCCGCCGGTTCCGTGCGGTTCGTTGACCACGCCGATCAAGGCCCTCTGAATCCGCTCGAGGTTCTCCGGGGCCACGTCCAGCCTCGAGAGCACAGTGGGTTCGAAGCGGTAGCGGACGCCGCCTCCCTTTCCCACCCAGCGCACGACCTTTGGCTGATGCAGAATCCCGCCGTTGAAAACGGCGCCGATCACCCGCGCGGCCTGGATCGGCGTCACCAGCACGAAGCTCTGCCCGATGGAGGTGGAAATGGTCTCGCCGGCCTGCCAGGGGACTCCGAACCGCTTCAGCTTCCACTGGCTGGTGGGAATCAGGCCCGGGCGCTCGCTTCCCAGGTTCAAACCGGTCCGCTTGCCCAGTCCCAGCATGTGAGAGTAATGCGCAATGCGATCGACGCCGAGCCGCCGCCCGAGCCTGTAGAAGTACACGTCGCAGGACTCCCTGAGGGCCCGGTGAAAGGCGACCTTGCCGTGCCCGTAACGCTTCCAGCAGCGAAAGGTGTGCGAGCCGAGCCGGTACCGGCCGCTGCAGGAGACCTCCTCCTCGGGGTCCACGAGGCCTTCTTCCAGGCCGGCCAGCCCCACGACGATCTTGAATATGGAGCCGGGAGGGTACTGGCCCGATATGACACGGTTCTGGAGGGGGTAATCGCCGCCGGAGATCATCCGCTTCCAGGTCTCGTGATCGATGCCGCCGATGAAAATGTTCGGATCGAATGCCGGCGCACTCGCCATGGCGAGGATTTCTCCGGTCCGGGGATCCATGGCCACGATGGCGCCCTTTTTCCCCTCGAGCCCCTTTTCAGCCAGGGTCTGGAGATCGTTGTCCAGCGTGAGCGACAGATTGAGGCCGGGCACAGGCGGCTTGCGCGAGAGGACCTTCAGCTGCCGGCCCGCGGCATCGACCTCCACCTGCTCCCCTCCCCGGGCGCCGTGGAGATCCTGCTGCCACTGGGCTTCCACCCCCGATTTGCCGATGAGATCGCCGGGGCGGTTCTCCGGGTACCGCCCGCTCCTCAGCTGGGTCTCGCTGATCTCTCCGAGGTAGCCGATGACGTGGGCGGCCAGATCCCCGCGAATGTAATGCCGCTGCGGCTTCACCTGGATCATGACCCCCGGCAGATTGAAGCGATGGCTTTCCACGACGGCCAGGGTCTCCCTCTCGAGATCGCGCTCGATCAGAACGGGCCGGAAGGGCTGCCCTCTTCCGGCCTTGCTCAACCTGGACCGGGCCGCCTCCCGATCGATGCCCGCCAGCTCCTCCAGCCTCTCGAGGAGGGATTCGGGATCGCGGATCTCCTCGGGGATGACGTAGAGGTTGTAGGCGGGTCGATTGTCCACGAGGAGGTGACCGCCCCGGTCGAAAATCATTCCCCGAAACGGGGGAATGTCCCGCAGGTGGATCCGGTTGCTCTCGGACTTCACCCGGTACTCGGGACCGTGGACCACCTGCAGGAGCCACAGCCGGAGGACGAGCACGGCAAAGGCCAGGAAAACAACGTACAGGACGCGCCGGAGCCGGACCTGGATGAGCTCACTCGTAATGGGATCGAATCCGGAGCTTCTCAATGGAATTCTTTGTTCTTCCGAGCGATCCTGGGTGTCGAGTCGAATGCCCGGCCCGGCGGGGCGCACAGCCGAAGACCGCTCATGG
>JAIPEI010000029.1 GCA_021737245.1 Deltaproteobacteria bacterium
CACAGTTGACCGGGATGAGGGGCTTGTCCTTTCGCATGCTGTGATAGTGAATGGCCTTGGCGACGAGCTCCTTGCCGGTCCCGGATTCACCGAGAATCAGAACCGTGCTGTCCGTGTCGGCCACCTTCTCGATGATTCGAAAGACCTTGTTCATGGGCAGGCTGTCGCCGATGAAGTTCTCGAACCGGTACTTCTTCTTGAGCTGCCTCTTCAGCGCGAAGTTCTCACGCTTGAGGTCGCGGAACTCCAGCGCCCTCTGGACCACGAGAAGCAGCTCCTCCATTTTGACGGGCTTGGCGAGATAGTCGGCGGCCCCCAGCTTCATGGCCTCCACCGCGTTGCGGATGGTCGCGTGTCCCGTAAGGATGATGCCCACCGTGTCGGGATGATAGTCGACCAGGGTCTTCAGCAGGGTCATGCCGTCGACCTTCGGCATGTTCAGGTCGATGAGGGCCAAATCGTAATAATCCTGATCCAGCATGTTGCCTGCGATTTCACCGTTTTTCGCCGTCTCGACGACATAACCCTCTCTCTGCAGAAATTCCCGGAGTCTTTCCAGGATCTTCGGGTCATCGTCCACTACGAGGATTTTGTAGTCTGTCATGGCCCACTCCCGCGTCTTTCCCGCCCCGAGGAAGAGGACAGGAAGGACTCATCGTCGCCAAAAAATTGGCCTGGATCGTATCAATGCCAAAATTCTAACATTGATTTTTGAAAAATCAATTTATTTTTCCTGAAAAACGTCAAAGGCTTGGCAAGGGCCGGGCAAGAATGTGATGTGTGCTTCCGAGCTTCGGGACCGCGGGCGGGCCCTGGGGGCACGATCCAGGTAGTGCCCATATAAACGAACTTTGACGGATTCGCAAAAACCCGCTCATCCGCCGCTGGTAACGCTTTAACCTGTTGAAATGACAGGGGCAGATCTCTTACTTAATGGCTTTTTGCGACGGCATCAGCTTTGGGCAGGATGAGATGGGCAAAAAAGACCCTTTCCGGATGGAAACCAGGTAGGAGGGGATCAGTCCCGGACTGCGGCGTGGCGTGTGTTGAACCCGGAATCGGCCAGGATGATCTGTCTGCCGGTTCGTGCCGGGACATCAATGACCACGGGACCGAGCAGATTGACGGTCATCTTCTGCGGTTCCCCGGGAGGGATGGTCACCACGGCGAAAAGGAGTGGATCCCGCCCGTTTTCACCGGCCAGTTGACTCCTTTCCTTGGAGGGGATCCGCTCGAGGTAGTCGCCCTGAATCAGGTGGGGATTGATGAGCACGAATGCGAGATCCGGGGATTCCGTGGACTGGAGCCACATGAAAGGAGATCCCGGCTTGTGCTCAAGGAGAACGTAGTTCTTCATGTCGGGGAATCCGATCATTCCCTCCGGGAACCGAAGCAGGCGATCCTCGTCGAGCTCGATTTCGCCGAAACGTGTCGTCTTGATCTGCATCATGGCAATCAGGTCTTCTTGGGCCGCAAATCGGCGAGTAAGGTTTCCTTCAGTTCGTCCAGGTCCTGTGGGGCCCGGGATGCGGCCTCCACGTTCTCCCTGGCGATGATCTCCACCAGCTCCGTGCGATTCACCGGGGTCTCCTTCGGCGCGTCGATGCCGATTCGCACCTGCCCGCCGCGGATTCCCAGGACCGTAACGGTGATGCCGTTCCCGATGGTGATGCTCTCGTCCACCTTCCTGGTCAATACGAGCACTGGTACCCTCCATGGCGCCAGCCCGCCTTATCGGTTGGGGGTTGGAATGCTCCGCCCCCGGCGGGAAACGCGAAGATCAACGGGTCGGGGCCCGCGCTTGCTCCCGGGACGCTACAGGAAGTCCACGAGGCTCAGCTTCATCACCTGGGACGAGCTTTTCAGCGCGGCCTGATAGGCCAGCTGCTTGGCCTGGAGATCCATGATCGCCTCTGCAACGTCCGCGTCCTCGAGCTCCGATTTCCTGTCCGTGTAGGTGAGCCGCAGGTCCTGGATGATGGTTTCCTTCAGCTCCACCCGGTTGAGCTTGCTTCCCGTGTCGGCGATCAGGGCCCTGATGCGGTTCAACTGGGTATCCAGCTCGTCCATGGTCCCCCGTATCCCCGCCTCGTCATTGGATTGGAGGCTTTCCTTCAGGTCGAGCAGGGTCTTGAAGATGTTGTTCGTTCCTTCAGCCGGATCCCCCCAGTTGTCGGTCAGGGGATCTCCGTCCGCAGTGAGATCGTTGCCCCATGTGCCGAAAATGTCGGTCCCGATCCGGCCCACGGCCACGTTGATGCTCTCGGCGATCCGGACTTCGAAAGCCTTGTCATTGCCCTGGTAGGTCACGGCCGCGTTCCCGCCGTCGTCCGTTCCCAGGACATAAGGGACCGTGTCCGTGTTGGTCCCTGCGAAAATGTACCGGCCGTCCACCTCCGTGTTTGCCAGAGAGAGAATCTGTTGAAAAAAGCCTTCCACGGCTTCGGCGGAGTTGGCCCTCTCCTCGGCGCCCTGGCTGTCGCTGGACATCTGGATGGTGAGCGCCTTGGTCTGGCTCAGGAGGTCCTCCACCTGGCTCAGCGCCGTTTCCCCCATGTTCAGCCACGAGCGCCCCATGGTGATGTTCCGTTCCAGCTGTCCGATGTACTCGAGGGAGGAGCGAAGGCTGAGCACGCTCACGAGGCCCACGGGATCGTCGGAAAGGCGGTTGATCTTCTTGCCGGTGCTGACCACCTGGTTGGCCTGGAGCATGGCGTCCGAGGACTTGGCCAGGTTGTGGTTGACCGTGTCATAGATGGCTTTGTTGGAGACCCTCATGAATCGTCCTCCTATCTCGTGGCGAGAAGGGTCTGGAGCATCTCGTCCGCTGTGGAGACCAGCTTGGCCGCAGCCGCATAGGCGTGCTGGTACTTGATCAGATTGGTCATTTCCTCGTCCAGGGAGACGGCCGAAAGATTGTCCCGCTTCTGCGTCAACTGGTTGACAACCACCTCGTTGTACTCCATTTCCCGGCGAACGCTCGCGCTTTTGATGCCCACGGAACCCACCAGGTAGGAATAGTATCCCTGAAGGGTGTCGGAGCCGGACGAGGAGCCGCCGTCGTAGGCGTAGCGATCCATTTCGACGGCCGTGTCCCGGAGTGCGGCAAGATCCAGAGCGTTCGAGTTGTCCCCGGCGTAAAAGGACCCGCTGCCGTCCACGCGGCCCGCGGCGATGAGGTCCTTGTTCGCGTTCAGCGCCTCGTTCATGGCGATGCTCTGGGCGTCGTTCCCGCTGAAGAAGGTGTTGATCCCCAGGGCGGCCAGAACGCCGGATGAATCGTCGGAGAAGGCGAAGGTCGCCCCTCCTCCGATTGTAAGCTGGAGCCTGTTGTCGGTCGTGAAGGCGGCGGTTACGCCGCCGAGGCCGTCCAGCTGTGTCCGAACGTCCTCCAGGGTATCTGAGGTCACGTCGCCGATGGTCACGTCGGCGGATGCACGGACGGTTCCATCCGGTTCATAGACCCAGAGGGTGAACTGGCCGTTCTGGACCTTATCCGCAAAGTCCAATCCTGAAGCCTCGATCGAGGCGCCCGTGTCTGCGCCGTCATACGTGCCGGTGGCGGAGTTCATTCCCTCCAGCCCGACCCCGTTGCCGTGGAGCTTGTTCACCTCCCAGATGACGGTTTCCGCCAGCTCGTCGAACTCGCTCTTGTACTTGGGGATGATCTCGTCGCGGACACCCAGCCATCCGCCCGTTTTCCCGCCTGCAATGGTGTCCGTGATGTTGACGCTTCCGCTGGAACCCTCCCAGCGGACCTCCCCGCTCTCGAAAGACAGCTCGTAGTTGTCGGTCTTGCTGACCAGGGTGTAGCCTCTTCCCGTGGTGACCGTGAAATGCCCCTCGTTGTCCTCGAACACATTGATGTCGATGTACTCCGCCAGCCCGCGGATCAGCGTGTCCCTCTGGTCGCGGAGGTCGTTGGCCCTTCCCGTGATCTCCAGGCTGATGATCTGCTGGTTGAGGGTGGCGATCTGCGAGGTCATCTGGTTGATCTCCTGGACGCCGGCATCCAGGGAAAGGTTGATCTCCTGGTCGAACTGATCGAGATCGTTCCGAATGTCCTGGAAGGATTGGGAAAGAAGCGCCCCGGATTCGAAAACCACGGTCCGCTCCGCCGAGCCCGAGGGATTGTTGGACAGGTCGTGCCACGCCCCCCAGAAGGCGTCGAACTGGGAGTTGATGCTCCTGCCGGAGTTCTCATCGAACACCCCTTCCAGCACGCTCAGGTAGGTCTCCATCTCCTTCATGGCCGTGTGATCGGATGTCCGCCCCCTAAGGCTCGTCTCGACGAACGTGTCGACCTGCCGCTTGATGTCCTGGAGCTCCGCCCCCCGCCCGAAGATGAACCCTCCGTAAGGCCCCGGCGTTTTCGATTCGATGACGGCCGTCTGCCTGGAAAACCCGTCCGTGCTCACATTTGCGATGTTGTGGCTCACCACGTCCATGGCGTACTGGTGCGTGAGGAGAGCGTCCTTGGCCACACTGAGTACGAGTCCGATGCCTGCCATGGTTTACGCCTTTCTCCGATAGATCGAGCCCTGCTGAGCCCGGGGGGGCGCGCCGGGAGGCCTGTATGTATGATCGTCCTTTCCGGAACCGACGATCCGGAAGATGAGCTCGTCGAAGATCGCGAGAGAGCTTTGGATAAACTCGGAGTTTTCCCTCGCCCGTTGCCGGATCTCCTCCTTCAGCTCGGCGATCCGGCTGTGCGGACCCTGATCGGCCGGAAGACTTTCAATGGCCTCGAGGATCGTCTGCTTCTCCTCCATGACGTTCCAGAGCTCCGCCACATCGAGATCGAGAAGGCATTTTTTCTCTCTCCCGAGGCAGTCCCGGAGGTGTTCGAGAAGGGCGATCTTCTCCCGGTCCGGCGTCTGGGGGTCTTGAGGGATCGTTTCCATGGCGTACCTTTCAAAAGGGTATATCGGCTTCAGCTCGTCGATTCTCAAATGCAGCCCGGTTCAGGCCGGGTTCGGCTCCTTGTTTTCTTCCAGGAACTCCCTGGGATCCAGTGTCCGTCCGTGCCGCTTCACTTCGAAGTGGAGATGGGGTCCGGTGCTCCTTCCGGTGGAACCCACCCGGGCCACGGGGTCCCCGGCACGGACCCAGTCGCCCACGCTCACCAGGTTCTCCTGGTTGTGGGCATAGAGCGTCGTGATCCCGCGGCCGTGGTCCAGCTCCACGACATTACCGTATCCGCCTCTGTACTCGCTCCTGACGACCCTTCCGGGGAGGGATGCGGCGATCGGGGTCCCCTGCCCGGCGGCCACGTCGAGGCCCTGGTGATAGCGCCGTTTCCCGGTGATCGGGTCCGTGCGCCATCCGAACCCGGAGGATATGCGCCCCCCCTCGAGGGGCCAGAACGGCGATTCGGAGCCGACGCCCTCTGTGGAGAAGGGCGGTTTTCCGCCGAGCTCGTCGGGGCCGTCCTTCCGTCGCAGCTGCCGGTAGAGAAGGTCGGCCAGGCCGCGTTTGTCGATGCCGGTCATGGATTTCGAGAGCTCCTGGTCGAGAAGGGATTCGTACACCTCCTCGCCGCTCCCCCCGTGAAACAGGTCGCACTTCTCCACGGTCCGGCGCATGCTCCGGAGAAGCTGGTAGGTGAAGACGGATTCCAGCTCCTCGCATGCCTTGCGCAGCTTGCGGTCCTTGGCTCCCTGCTCCCCGCCGGGCAGGATCTCCGGTCTCAGGTCCACGACTTTGCCGAACATGCCGACCCTCCCTGCTTCGTGCTCTGTCAGATGATCTCCAGCTCGGCCTGAAGGGCCCCGCTGGCCTGAATCGCCTGAAACACAGTGATCAAATCCCTGGGGGAGACGCCGATGGCGTTCAACGCCTTGACCACCTCGCCCAGGTTGGTCCCCTCGGGCAGGAGGAGAAGCTTCTGGTTTTCCTCGGCTACGTTGATCCGGGTCTCGTCGGTGACCGTGGTTTCCCCCTGGGAGAACGGCGCCGGCTGGCTCACGTTTTTCTCTTCCTTGATCTGCACGCTCAGGTTGCCGTGTGCGATGGCCACCGGGGAGATGCGGACGTTTTCGCCCATGACCACGGTCCCGGTCCGCTCCGCCAGGATGATGCGCGCCTTGTTGTCGGGCCGGACCTGGATCTGCTCCAGCTCGGCCACGAGGGGAACGAGGTTCCCGAGAAACGGCTCCGGAACCTGGATCCGGATCGTTCCCGCGTCTGCGGGGGAGGCGACCTGGGTCCCTATCTCACGGTTGATGGCGCCGGCCATGCGAAGCGCTGTGGTGAAGTCGGGGTTGTTCAAGCTGATGGTAAGCTCGCCCAGTCCGTTGAACTGGAAGGGAACCTCCCGCTCGATTGTTGCGCCGCCGGGGATTCGGGCCGCAGTGGGGTGGTTTTTCTGCACCCCTCCTCCGGCCTCGCCGGACGCTGAAAAACCACCCACCAGGAGAGGCCCCTGGGCCAGCGCGTAGATCTTGTTGTCCGCCCCCTTCAGGGGCGAAAGGAGCAGCGTCCCGCCCTGAAGGCTCTTGGCGTCTCCCACCGAGGAGACCAGCACATCGATCTCGCTTCCCACGCGGGCGAAGGGCGGAAGATCGGCTGTGACCATGACCGCGGCCACGTTCGCCACCTTGACCTGGTCGGAAAGTGCGTGAATGCCAAGCCTTTCCATCATGTTCACGAGGCTCTGCACGGTGAAACGGGTCCCGGAACCGTCCCCGGTTCCGTTGAGACCCACAACGAGGCCGTACCCCATCAGCTGGTTGTTCCGGGTTCCCTTGATGGAGGCCAGGTCCTTGATCCGTGCCGCAAGGGCCGCGGTTCCCCAAACCAGGGAAAGGCCGAGGCACAGGAGAACGGCGGCGATAACGGCGTGCTTGCTGATGGGCATGGTCTCCTCCCTAGCTCGTTTCCATCCAGAAAGGGTCTTTTTTGCCAATCTCATCGTCGATCATCGAGGTTCCTTGTGCGGCGTACTACAGTACGCCTCCGCGTCACCTCTCGATCTCCTTGATCTTGACAAAAAATCCTCCTTTCTGAATCGGAAACGCAGCCATGCCGAAAGTTGGTTTATGGATGGGCAATAGCTCGTTTCCATCCAGAAAGGGTCTTTTTTGCCAATCTCATCGTCGATCATCGAGGTTCCTTCAAAGTTCGTTTATATGGGCACTGCTAAAATGGCCACACAACGTCCACGGCTCTCATGAGCCAGCCCGGACTCTGTTTGTCGCTCACCGGTCCGCTCCCCGAGTACTCGATGGCCGCCTCTGCGATGTAGCTGGAGAGCACGGTGTTGTCGGGGGAGATGTCCGCCGGTCGAACGAGTCCGGTCAGCGTGATGTACTGGGCCTCGTTGTTCACCTTGACCTTCCGCGATCCCTTGATGAACAGGTTCCCGTTCGGGGTCACCTCGATGACCCGGGCGGTGATGGAGGCGGTCATGGTCTCGTTGCGTGTGGTCTCGCCGGTGCCGTCGAAGTCGTTTTCCATGGAGGCCTTGAACATGGCTTTGTTGTCGAAGGAGGCGGGAACGCCGATCTTGCTGATCTTCCCCTCCCACCCGAGCAGGTTGCTGATCCCCGCATTGATGGAGGACTCCCGGCCGGTCTTTGTGGTGGCCTTCTTGTTCGCCTTGGACGTCTCGACGATGTTGACGGTGATCAGGTCTCCGATCTTATTGGCCCGGAGATCCTGGAAGGCGCTCCTGTAGGCGACCTCGCTCCAGAGCCCTGCGCCCGCGGTCGGGTCGAGAGGTCGCGTCGGAGCGACCGTCACGGCGGCTCGGGGTTGAGGCGGCCGGGTCAGCGGCTCGCGCGGGTCCTCCTGGAAGGGGAGGCCGGCGCAGCCGGTGAGCAGGATGAGCCATGCCAGGGTGGTGAAAACGATGTTGGGCGTGACCTGTTTTTCGGTTCGATTCATGCCGTTTTCGATTGCGGTTTTCAAATCGGGTTCCTGTCCTGCGTGTGACATGGTTCGCCTTTCCGTGCGGATTTCGGAGGCCCGTTTCAAAAGGTCACGGTGACCCAGCCGGGTGCTTTGACGGTGGTGAAGAACTCCTTGCCGCTCTGGAGGTTCCTGACCCGGATGCGCTCGCCCCGCCGCCCGTCCTCCAGAGCCTCCCCCCGGGTCGTGATCCTCAGGGTGTCGTTCTCCGCCAGGATGATCACCGAGCTTCCGCGCTCCACCAGCGGCGGGTTCTCCACCATGGCTGCGGTGAGGGTGTTTCCCGAACGAATGCTTCTGGCGGCCCGCTTGCCCACGGCCTCTTCCGGATCCACCAGGGCGTCGCCGCTCCGGCGCATGGAGGTCTCCCGGACCAGCATGACGTCCCCCCTGTCGATGAGGTCCCCCCGCTGAATCCTCCGGACGGCCCGCACCACATCCCGGGTGATCGAGACCCGGGCCGAGACGGGAACCCTTCGAATCTGACGGTTGTCCACGTAGAAGGTCAGGGTCGCGGACACATTGCCGAGGTACTCGGCGTTGCCGTTTCCCCGGATGTTCCAGTGGAGAGCGCCTTCGGGAAGGGCCACGTCTTCCGGAACCCGGATCGATTCCAGCTCGATCTCGTTTTCGGGCCACGGGGCGGTCTCCAGGACGTGATCGCGGAAGATCTCTTCCATGTGAGCCGAGGTCACCACCTGCGCGGTGCGGTGCACCACCAGGCTGTCGGGTGCTTTGACGGTGACCTCATCCCCCAGATCCGCAACGGCCGATCCCACCTTGTAGTCGAGGAACCGCCGGTTGAAGCGGTAGCTGTTTCCGGGCGCCGGGGCCGAGGCCAGTTCCATCCCTTTGAGTGAAGCCACCCGAGGATCCCCGGCGGGTTCAAAGGAGGCGATCTGGCCCAGGGTCACGGCGTCTCCCCGAACCGTGGTTTCGCCGGTGATGTGGATCTCTAGGGATCCGTCCGCGGCCGGGGCCTGCTCCGGGGCCAGAACCGCGGCGCCCGCAACCGCGACGAGAATGGAGAGAAAGGTCTTGATCAAAGCCCGCATTACGTTCGTCCCCTGTATCTTACCGCTTGATGTTGTTGGCCATCTGGAGCATTTCGTCGGCCGCCTTGATGGACTTGGATGCGACCTCGTAGGCCCTCTGTCCCACGATCATGTTCACCATCTCCTCCACGACGTCCACGTTGGACATCTCCAGGTACCCCTGGGAGATGGTTCCCATGCCGTCCACGCCTGGGTTCCCCTCCACGGGGTCGCCCGAGGCGTCCGAGGGCCGGAAGCGGTTTCCGCCCACGCTCAGGAGCCCCGCCGGGTTCGGGAAGCTGTGGAGGGTGAGCTGGGCGCTGGCGAGCTCCGTCCCGTCCGGGCCCAGGGCCACCATGTTACCGCCCGGATCGACGGTGAAGTTCACGGTCTCGGGGGGGATGGAGAACTCGGGTTGGAGAAAATCGCCCTCAGAGGTGACGATGTATCCTTCGGAGTCCATCTTGAAGGCGCCGGCCCGCATGTAGAGCTCCTCTCCGTTGCTGAGGATCTTGAAGAACCCCTCCCCCTCGATGGCGAAGTCCAAATCATTCTGGGTCTGCACGTAGTCTCCCTGGCTGAGGATCTTCTGTACCGAGACCGGCTTGGTGCCCATGCCCACCTGAATGCCGGTCGGGACCTCGCCCCCTGAGGCGGTGGCCGCTCCGGGAGACCTCAGGTTCTGGTAGAGCAGGTCCACGAAATCGGCCCGGCTTTTCTTGTAGCCCACCGTGTTGACGTTGGCCAGGTTGTTGGCGATCACATCCATGTTCAGCTTCTGGGCCGCCATTCCCGAGGCGGATGTCCAAAGACTTCGTATCATTGACTGTTCCCTCCCTTTTGCCCTAGCGGATTCGGCTCACTTCATTGATGGCGCGCTGGTTTACGTCATCCAGGATCTGGATGACCTTTTGATAGCTCTCGAAAGCCCTCATGCAGTGAATCATGGAGACCATCTCCTCTGCGACCTGCACGTTGGGCTGCTCCAGGTAGCCCTGCTTGATCCGGCTGTCCAGAGGCAGTGGTGTCTCTGCTTCGCCGGAGGGGTTGGCAAACGCGGCCCGGCCCACAACGGCGAGTTTTTTCGGATCCTCGAACGAGACGAGGTCGAGCCTGCCCATCTCCTCGCCGCCCGCGCTCACCCCGCCCAGGGCGCCGACCTCGATGTGGTTTCCCGAAACCTGGATCGGGCCGCCCTCACCCAGCACCTTGTCTCCGTTCTGGGTCACGAGGTCTCCCTCGGTGTCCAGGGCGAAGTTTCCCTTTCTCGTGTAGCGGATCCCGTCCGGGGTCATGATCTTGAAAAAGCCTTTTCCGTGAACGGCCAGGTCCAGCTCGTTTCCGGTGGCACGGATATCACCCTGGGTGTGGTCGATTTCGATCCGCACCAGGTCCGGTGACACGGTCCCGCTCGCCGCCGAAGCGGTTCCCGCGCCCCTGAACTCGGCCCGGAGGGCGGTCTGGAATGAGATCCGGCTTTTCTTGTGTCCGGGGACCGACGTGTTGGCGAGGTTGTTGGAGATCACGTCCATCCGCATCTCTTCCTTGAGGCAGGCTTTGACTGCGTCGATCATCCCCTGGTGCATGGCTTCCTCCGATGGGTTTCCCGGCGGTTTTTCCGGATGTCCCTGTTTTTTGCAAATCCCGTACCATGCGAAGGGTTAGGCCTTGGATTCCTCAAGTTTTTGAAAATTAAAGAAAATATCTGGATCATCCGAGCCGTCGAGGAACCGGCGGAGCCCGGGACGCCTGCGGCGGAGAAGAGCTTTCCCCACGGCGGGGAAATGATTGCCCGCCTCTCTTCCGAGCTCCGCCAAACGTCGGGTTGCGGAAACCCGATCCGATCGCTATCCTGTCCCCGGACTTCGGGATCCCCTGATCAAAAGGGGGAGTACTTGTTGGCACGGGGAGACGACCATGCGCGGACAGGTGATGCGGTGTTTCTTTGCCGGCCTTTTTCTGTTTTTCACGTTCACGGTTCCGGCGCACGCCCGGCCGGAAGCCGTGACCCAGCTGGCCACCATCGACGCCCTGCTGGCCGGGGCCTACGACGGACAGTGGCCGTGCAGCCTCCTGGCGGAGCACGGCGACCTGGGCATCGGGACGTTCCATCGCCTGGACGGCGAGATGATCGTGCTGGACGGCGTGGTTTACCAGGTCAAAGAGGGAGTCAACGTGCCGGGGTACCATTTGCACTTCCTGTCCGAAGACCGGGGGTCGGGGGGACACGTTCTCGATTTCCGGCTCGAAGGAGGCCGGGCGGGAATCGGGCTGTACCGGCGGTTTCTGACGGTGCTTCCCGGGGAGGGCAGCGGGTTCGGCTCCCTGGACCTGGAAAGGGACCGGGCGAAAGCCCTGGAAGCCGTGGAACAGACGGGGAGCGCAGGGAAAGGAGCCGGCCCGTGACAGACGTGTCCGCCTTCCTGGATCGATCCGGCATTCCTTATGAACGCCACGATCATGCCCCGGTCTACACGGTCGAGGAGGCACTGCGGCACGTGCCCCCGCTTCCCGGCGCCAGGCTGAAGAACCTGTTCCTGTGCGACCGGAAGGGGAAGCGGCACTTCCTGGTGGCGGTGGGGTTCGACAAACGCGTGGACCTGAAGTCCCTGGCCCGGATCATGGAGGTCTCCCATCTGCGGTTCGGCTCCCCCGGCCGGCTGCGGGAGAAGCTCGCCCTGGAGCCCGGTTCGGTATCCCTGCTGGCCGTGGTCAACGACTCCGGAGGTGCGGTGGAGGTGGTCATCGATCGCGGCGTTTGGGAGCAGGAAGCCTTTCAATGTCACCCCCTCGTGAACACGAGCACGCTGGTCATCGCCAGGAACGACATGGAGCGGTTTTTCACACTGACCGGTCACAGGCCCCGGTTTCTCGACGTGCCGAGAGAAGGATGAACCCGGGAGACACGACGGGTCACCCCGTCTCCTTCATGCGGCGGTTCAACCGGTAAGCGAAGGCCAGGACCTCGGCCACGACCTGGTAGAGCTCGGGGGGGATCTCCTCGTCGAAATCGAGCTGGATCAGCGCCCCGACGAGGTCCGGATCCTCGCTGATCGGCACCCCCCCTTCGCGGGCGAGCTCGATGATGCGGTCCGCCACCCGGGCCCGTCCCTTGGCCGTGACCCGCGGGGCCCCGTCCTTGCCGGGTTCGTACTTGAGCGCAACGGCCTTTTTCAGCTTGTCCGGCATCAGATCACCACGTCTACGGCACCGGACACGGAGGCGGAGTCGAGAAAGGGCGCCCACTCCGTGTCCTCCTCCCGCCGCTCTCTGCAGGTGATCGTGCCGGTGTAGAGCCCTGACGAACCGAGCCGTTCCCGGAGCTCCTCGAGATGGTTTTCGACGAGATCCGCGGTCTTCCCGTCCTCCACGAGGATGCGCAGGCTCACGACGGAGCGGTTCATGTGGACGGCCACATCCATGCGGCCCAGGCGGGTGAAGTCGAGGGTGAGCGAAAGAGAGTACCCCTCGTCGCCTTCGCGAGGCTTCCGCGCGAACAGCTCACCGCCCCGAAAACCGTCTTCGGGGTGACCGGGGATGAACCAGAACCAGCCCAGTCCCTCCTTCCAGGCCGTCAGGTTGAGCATCTGGTCCTGTTGAACGATGCTCAGGGCCTGGTCGACCTGCCGGGCCAGGCCGGCGGCCGTGGGATCGTCTAAGGATCCTTTGCCGAAGGCAGCCTTCAGGGCGAGAAGGATCCCCTTGAGATCCGAGGACGCGAGGGTGCGCAAAGGTGCGTCGTTTTTCTCGAGCACCAGCCGGGCGGCGCGAGCCTCGAAGAAGAGACCGGATTCCCGCAGCTGCCGGACCAGCCAGTCCACGCCTTTTCCTTCGGGGGCCCTATACACCATGGCCGGCATGCGGTCCCGCAGAAGGGCCAGCAGGCCGCGGACGGCTTCGCCGATTTTCTTGTCCCCCGCCGCGGCACCGAGGGATCCGAGGATCCGGCCCAGCTCTGCGCGGGCCGGGCGGCCCGAGGCCCAGAGCCGAACCGCCGAGGTCTGCTCCCCGGGGGCCCCGCCGAGCACCTTGAGAAGGATGCGTTCGCCTGCGGATCGCACCTGGAACAAATGATTCTCGCCCGCCTGGAGCGGGTGGGTCGTGACCGCGTGAAACTTCGTGCCGCGTGCCAGGATGAGGACGTCCCCTTCAGGCCGGGCCTCGACGACCGTTCCGCGAAAGGTCTCCCCGGGCGTGAAGCGGAGGCCCGGCCCGCCGAAAGAATCCCGGGACCGGGAAGGCTGTGTCAGGATGGGTGGTATGTCTCGAAGCATATCGTGCCGGCCGGCCAATGGATTTGAGGCCGCTCAGAGGGCAGGGGACGATCCCCCCGGTTCAGCGGTTCAGGGCTGCGCGGTGCATCCCCCGAGCTTGAGGAACAGCTCGATCTCTCCCACGGAGACGTCCAGGCGCTGGGCCACCTCCTCCTTGGACAACCCCTTGTCCAGGAGGGATCGGATGGATTCACGCGTACCTTGCGTCTCCTTCAGGGACACTCGATCCCGGGTGGAGACCGATTCGGTCGTCTCGAACAGGTCGTTGAGCTGCTCGTATTGGCGTGCCGCGCGCTCCAGGGTTTCGTCCAGTCTCCCCAGAAGGCGCCGGGTGAGCTCCCGCTTCTCCTCGAGGTTTCCTTCGAGCTCGCGGGTGATCTCCTGCATCTCGGAGAGAATTTCCTCGGACTTCCGGAGCGCTTCGCTCTGGGCTTCAGAGTCGCGGGCCCTGCGTCGATTCCCGGCCACGATCAACCATAGCAGGACGCCCACCAGCAGCGCGTCGATTGCAATCTGTCCAACAATCCAAAGCTGAATATTCATCGGTTGGGCGCAGGCCTTCCGCCGTTTGAGGAGATGAGAGCTAGTGCCCGTCCATATACGAACTTTGACGGATTCGCAAAAACCCGCTCATCCGCCGCTGGTAACGCTTTAACCTGTTGAAATGACAGGGGCAGATCTCTTGCTTTATGGCTTTTTGCGACGGCATCAGCTTTGGGCATTGCTGCGTTTTCAATTCAGAAAGGAGGTTTTTTTGTAGCGTCGGGCTCACGGGTGATGCACGGCTGAGTTTGGATACATCGTTCATGACGGACCTCCACCTTTTTGTCCCTGAAGGTGTCGTCTCTCCGATGGCGGGAGCGGCCGGGATCCAGGCGAGCGAAACTCCGTTCCGGGTTCAGACGATGAAGATTCCGGTGACGACAACATGAATCTCCTCGGGGCGGAGAAGCTCTTCCAGGATTTTCCGTGCTTCCGTTCGAATCGTCAGGCTCATGCTGCGCATGTTCCCTCCTTCGGCGGCAAGCTCGGTCATTCGGAGATACAGGCGATCCCGAACCCGTCTTTCTTGACCCCGGAAACGGCTCGAGCACGACCGATCCCAGGTCACCACGAAGCTGAGTCTGACCATTCGCCCGCTCTCTCCATGGGGCAGCGGAATGTAAAACGGGGCCAGCTCCTGTTTGACGAGCCGATCGGGCGTGTCCGCGATTCCGTCCGAGGCGAAAACGGGATCGCTCGACCTCCCGGGCCGGGCGGGCTTTTCCGAAGGCATCAGGAGCCGGGCCGTCATTCCGGCGAAAGCCAGGATCAGGACCGCGGCCAGTCCCGCCAGGACAGCGGTCCTGTAAGAGCCGAGCCGGGCGAGGAGAGCGCGAAGCGAACCAATTGCCTCACGGGGCTCCTTCGAACCTTCCGGCTCGGCGCCGCTCTCACCTTCCGTCGTGTCGATCGGCCGCTCCTCGGCTGTTTCGTCTGCAGGGTTCATGAAATCGTCCCATCCCGGTGCGCCGTCCGTTCCTGAACCGCAATCAGGCGCCGCCGGGCCCGAAGTACCCCTTGAGGATCCCTCTTAATCTGAGGACGGCTTTGGTGTGAAGCTGGGAGATGCGGGACTCCGTGTAGTCCATGACATCCCCGATCTCTTTCATGGTCAGCTCTTCATAGTAGTAGAGAGACACGACCGTACGTTCGTTCTTGGGCAGCTTCTCGATGGCCTCGGCGATGACGTCGCGGATTTCGGTCAGATCGAGGGAGTCGGAGGGATTGTCGGGAACCAGCTCAGCGGGAGCCCTCCTGGGGCTATGATCCGCCCCTCCTGCAGGGAGGATCCGGCCGAGGTCGTCTTCGCTGATGACCGAGATTCCCCGGGTTTCTTCGAGGAGTCCATAGTAGGCCTCCATGTCGATGCCGAGCTCCCGGGCCACCTCCTCGTCCGTGGCGGGCCTCATGGACTCGTTCTCCACCTTGGCGAAGGCGGCCTCGAGCCGCCGGGCGTTTCGGCGAACGGACCGGGGCACCCAGTCCATGGCCCGGAGCTCGTCGAGCATGGCCCCCCGAATACGGAACTCGGCATAGGACTTGAAGGCCACACCCTTATCCTCGTTGAACTTGTCCACGGCATCCAACAGACCCATGATGCCTGCGCTTACGAGATCGTCCTGGCTCACATGCTGAGGCAGACGCATGCCCAGCCGTCCCGCAATGGTCTTGACCAGCGGGGCATATTGAAGGATCAGCCTTTCCCTCTCGTCGGGAGACAGGCCCGGCGCCCCCGGAGGCGACGCCTGGCTGTATCGTTTCAGCTTGTTCATGGCCGGGTTCGACATGTTTTCATCCTGATCAGTGCTCGAGAAATCTCTGCCAGAAAAACCGGATGTCTCCCTCCAGGAACGATTCCCCTTCATTGGCCATGAGCGCTTTGGCCACCTCGAGAAGCCGACCGCTGGCGGCGGATTCGGGGAAGCACTCCAGCACGGTCCGCTGCTTTCTGACGGCGGCCGGCATCTGCTTGTCGAAAGGAATCCATCCCAGGTAGTCCAGCGATGGAGATCCCAGGAACTGGTCGACCACCAGGCTCAAGTGTCGATAGATCCGTTCTGCCTCTTTGGCGTTCTGTGCCGAATTGACGAGGACCTTGAACCGCTTCTGCTTGTACCGGCTTGTCAAAACCTTGATGAGGGCGTATGCGTCCGTGAGCGATGTGGGTTCGTTGGTGACGAGCACGACCTTCTCCATGGCGGCGTAGTTGAAGTACATTACGTTCGAGGAGATCCCCGCCCCCGTGTCGATGAGCAGGACGTCGAAGCGGTCTCTGAGTGCGTCGAGTTCGTCCAGAAGGAGAAGCCGCTGGGTGTTGTCCAGCTCCGTAAGCTCCGGAATGCCCGAGGCCGCCGGCAGGAGCTTGAACCCCCCGGGACCTTGGATCAGGATTTCCTCGAGGGTCCTTTCCCCTCGGAGGAGATGGTCGATGGTGTAGCGTGGATTCAGGCCGAGCATGACGTCGAGGTTGGCCAGGCCGAGATCCGCGTCAAGCACGAGGACGCGCTGTTCCATCCGGCACAGGGCCAGGGCCAGGTTGGCGACAACGCTCGTCTTGCCGACGCCGCCCTTCCCGCTGGTGACCGAGATGACGCGGATTCGCCTGCGGGAGCTTCCTCGGCCGGGTCGGCCCTGAGGGAAGGACCGGGTCGCATTATCCTGTGCCATTTGACCCTCGACCAAGGACCTGAGTCCTGTTGCTTGATCCATGTTTCGTTTCCTCTTTTGCATCACCGGACGTAGATCGCGCTGCGGTTTTGGATTTGCCGAGCATCAGTTTCGCAAGTCGTTTTCTCGTGGCGACCTCGATGTCCTCGGGCACCTGCTGCCCGGTGGTGAAATATGATACAGGCTTCCGCCCGGCGGCCAGGAAGTTGAGCATCGCCGATGCTTCCACCACCTCATCCAGCTTGGTGAAGATATAGCTCTTGAAAGGGATGCGGCCGAACTGCTCGCGGGCGCGCAGGAGATTTCCGTAATCGGTGGTGGCGCTGAGCACGAGGAACTGATGCACGTCTTCTCTCCGGCAAAGGAGGTGGACGAGCTCTTCGATGTCCTCGTCGTGATTGGGGCTTCGCCCGGCCGTGTCGATGAGGATCAGGTCGACGTCCCTGTTTCGTCGAATGGCGTCGTTCAGCTCGGTCCTTCCGGAGGCCACGTGCAGAGGAATGCCCATGATCCGGCCGTAGGTCTGAAGCTGGCTGACAGCGGCGATCCGGAAGGTGTCCAA
>JAIPEI010000030.1 GCA_021737245.1 Deltaproteobacteria bacterium
AGTCCGAAGGAAACCTGACCCTGCAGGGATCGGCACGTGACAATGAGACCGTGGCCGAGTTCATGGTGAACCTCGAGAGATCCCCGATCGTGATATCCGTGGATCTCCAGAGCAGCAAGTCCACCACCGTTCAAGGGGTGAGCCTGTCCGATTTCAGCCTGAAGTGCAAGGTGGATCCCTCGGGCAAGAGCAAGGAAATCAAGAAGGGCGGCTGATGGACCCCGCCGTCCCGGCAGGCCCGGCCGCCTGAGGCTTCGACGGCTGGAATAAACGGGCCGGCAAGATCCACCCGAGTGAAAGGAAAACGGTCGAGCATGGAAGATCAGAAATCGTCTTTCGTCGAAAAAGTCGAAAAGATCAAGATGCCCATCCGGATCCTGATCCTGGTCGGAACCCTGGTGCTCCTTGCCGGGGCCTTCACCTGGTTCGTCTACATTCCCAAGACCGAGGCCATTCAAAAAAAGGAGAAAAGCGTCAAGGAGCTTTCCAGGAAGCTCGCCGAGGTGGAGAAAGAGGTCAGGAACCGCGAAAAGTTCGAGGAAAAGTTCAAACAGGTGAACGCGCAGTTCGATGAAGCGCTGAAGATTCTGCCCGACTCCAAGGAGATCCCCAGCCTGCTGACGAACATCACGAGGCTCGGCAACGAGGCCGGCCTTCAGTTCCTGCTCTTCACCCCCCAGAATGAACGGGGGCGCGGCTTTTACAAAGAGATCCCCGTATCCATCCGCGTGGAGGGCACGTATCACAATGTGGCCAGGTTCTTCGACTCCGTGGGACGCATGGACCGGATCGTGAACATCCTCAACGTGTCCATGAAACCCGAAAAGGTCTTGTCCACGGAGCTGGTGACCAGCTGCCAGGCGGTAACCTATCAGTTTACCGCCGAGGAACCGAAACAGGACGACAACAAGAAGAAGAAAAAGAAGAGGAAGAAGTGATGGTCATGAAGAGAGCAGCCGTTACATGGATCGCCTTCACGCTCCTTTTCTGCTGGACGGGCCTCCTGCCGGCGGCCCCCCCGCCGCCTGAAAACCAGGCGCCGCCCAAGGCGGAGCAGCGGGACGAGAAAGAGGTCCCGGGCAGGCAGGAAGCCGCTGAACCCCGGCCCGAGGAGTACACATACAATCCCGAAGGAAAGACGGACCCTTTCGATCCCTTCATTGTGAAGAAATCTCAGAGCCTCAGCCAGGTCAAGGAAGGCGACGTGAGAGGCGAGGAGCTGCAGAAGATGCTCGCCATCCTTCAGGATCTCAAGAGGCCCAAGACCGAGCTCCAGACCTTCCCGCTCGCCGCCATCAAGCTGACAGCCATTCTCTCGGCCGGGAATCAGACCGTGGCCATGGTACGAGGCCCGGAAGGCGGAAAAGGCTACATGCTCAAGAAGGGGACGTACATCGGAAAGAACGGCGGTGTGGTGGAGAAGATCATCAACGAGGAAACCATGACCGATCTCGGAAGGCAGCTCATCCGCAAGGTCGTGATCAAGGAGCCGTACCTGGATGAGAAAAGAAAGATCAGCTACAGACACGTCGAGCTGACCATGCCCGGATCGTTCGATTAGCCTCGGGCTTCGCCGGACGGGAAATCATTCAACGCAAGGAGATGAGAATGACCACCAAAGGGAAAAGATGGATTCGGGGATCCCTGATCGGGCTCCTCGCATGGGGCGTGTGGGTCCTTCCGGCCCTTTCCGCGGAGCTGACGGAAATCACGGTGGAAAGGGTCAAGAACGACACGAACGTCATCATTCGGGGCGGGTACTCCTCCTATCGCGCGTTCACCCTCCCGAAGCCCGCAAGGCTGGTCATCGACTTCGAGGGGACCAAGCGAGGCAGCGGCCTGTCCAGACTGCACGATGTCGACGGACCCGTCCTCTCCAAGATCCGCGTCGGCGAGGGGCAAAACCGCGTGAGGATCGTGCTGGATTCCTCCCGTAAGGACGAGCCGTTTCATTTCAACATCGGCGAGGAGGCGGGAGCCTTCCGGGTGCGCTGCTGGCGGCCCGAGCAATCCGCAGCCGCATCCACGGAAGCCGTAAAGAGCGCTCCCGCCGGAACCGGAGATGTGGCCGGCTTTCCGGAAAAGGCCCTGAGGGACGTGCTCGGACTCTCCCGCCAGGCGGCCGCCCGGGAGGAGGACGAAGAAGGCCAGAAGGTCCCCAAGTATCCGGGTGATAGGATCGACCACATCGACTTCTACCAGGAGGACCTCCACAATGTCTTTCGCCTGTTCGGCGAGATGTTCGGCAAGAACTTCATCGTGGACGACCGCGTGAAGGGAACCCTGACCCTCAGTCTGAAGGACGTGCCCTGGGACCTCGCCATGGACATCATTGCGGACATGAAGGCGCTGGAGGTGGTCGAGCGCGCGGACATCCTCGTGGTCAAGCCGAGGGAGGACAAGGAGGAAGGCGAGCTCGTGGTCAAGTCCGTATCGGACGAGGTGCTCCATCCGGCCCGGATCCTCAAGCGGCAGAAGGAGGACGAGCGCAAGGCGCGGCAGCTGATCCTCAAGGCCCACAATCTGGAGAACGAAGGGAAGGTCGAGGAGGCCCTCCGCTACTACGAGAAAGCCTACGAGGCGTGGAAGGACAACATCGACCTGGTCAAGAAGACCGCCTATCTTCACTACCGGCTGGAGCGCTACGCCCGCAGCTACTTCTTCGCCAAGGAAGCCCTGAAGATCAACATGAAGGATGCGGAGGCGGCCCTCTACGCGGGCCTCAGCGCGGCCCAGATGAACAGGAACGACGAGGCCGAGCTTTTCTTCGAGGCCTCCATCAATGGGAAGCCCCAGCTGCCCGAAGCCTACTTCAATTACGGTCTCTTTCTCGAGCAGGAGGGAAAGTTCACGGACGCCCTCCACGTGTATCGGAAGCACGAGGAGACATTCGGCCCGTCCCTGGATGTGAGCCTTGCCGTCGCCAAGGTGCTCGAGGCCAAGAATCGGGACTCCGAGGCGTGCAAGCGGTATCGCAACATCTCCTTTTCGGGCTTCCCCATGGACGAGGCCACGGAAAACATGATTCAGCAGAAGGTGAACTCCCTTTGCGATTAAGGAGGTCAGGGTGAAGAACGGTATCCAAATCTCAGTGTTCGTGTTCGTGGTTCTCTTCCTCGCTGGATGCGCCGGGACCGACCGACAACAGGCCCGGGAGCCGGATGTGGTCCAACCAAAGGCCGTCCAGCTCGAGGCGCCGCCGGTTCCCGAGGAGCAGCCCGAGGAAGAGCCCGGCTGGTCCGTGGACAGGAAGGGGTTCAGGACCAAACCCATGGAGATGGAGGTCCGGGAAGGCCATCCCTACACGCCCGTAGGCGCTGAGATCGTGAGCAAGGGAGCCCCGGTCAAGCTCATCGACGTGATCAAGAGGATGGCCGACCTCCAGGGTTTCTCGGTGAGCTGGGCCGATGACGTGGATCCGGACATCAACGTCAACGTCCACATCCGTCCCGAGGACAACTTCTGGGACGCGCTCCAGAATCTCCTCCGGCAGAAGGACTACTTCTACGAGCTGAGCGGCGAGACGATCATCATCCAGTACAAGACCACCCGCCGCTACCAGGTGGTCATGCCCACGCTCAAAGAGAACTTCCGGACCTCGGTGGGCGGGAGCCTCATCGGAGGCGGCGCGGTGGAAGGCCGGATCACCGGACAGACCGCCATCAGCGCGGACATTCGAGAGCCCCTGGACTTCTGGGCCGGCCTGGAGGAGAACCTGACCCAGATCGTCGACAGCTCCGCTGCGAGCGACAAGGGACACTTCATCATCGACGACCACATCGGCGTGATCACCGTCACCGCCCCGAAGAACACCCACGACAAGGTCCGGGCGTACCTCAACGACCTCAAGGAGCAGATCTACCGCCAGGTGGTCATCGAGGCCAAGATCATGGAGGTCCGCCTGGACGATTCCCACCAGATGGGGATCGACTGGTCGCAGATTCTGACGGTCGCCAACCGGGCGAACAACGAGACCTTCGGCGGGGAGGCCACCTTCGGCGAGGACTACCAGCTGGACAGCGGCGCGATCATCGCCAACACCGTCTATCCCACGCACAAGTTTCTCAAGTACATGACCATGACCCCCCAGGCCTTCAGCATCGCCATCGAGGCACTCAAAACCTACGGCACCACGAACGTGCTCTCCAACCCCAAGATCACCATCATGAACGGCCACGGCGCATCCATCACCGTGGGCGAGGACATCACCTACATCGACAAGGTGACCTCCACCACGGACGAGAACGGCAATGTCACCTACACCGTGGAGACCGGCTCCGTGCTCTCCGGCCTGGGCCTGGCGGTCATGGCCAATGTCGTGGACGACACGGAAGTGGTGCTCTACATCGTACCGGTCACCTCGGAGCTCCAGCCGGCCCCTACAGGCGACGATATCGAGTATCGGGCCTTCGGCGGGGCTCAGGTGGGACTGCCCCGGGTGAGGCTGCGGGAGATGTCCACCATGGCTCGGATCAAGGACGGCGAGACCCTGGTCATCGGCGGGCACATCGACAAGAGCGAGAGCGATACCACGAAAAGCGTGCCGTTCCTGGGGAACCTCCCCGGCCTGGGCTGGCTCTTCAAGCATGAGAGCAAGAACGTCGCGACCCGGGAGCTGGTCATTTTCATCACCCCCAAGATCGTGACGGCCTCCCAGTAGCACGGCCGCCGCACTCGCCCCCGCAGGGCATGGAGAGAGGAATCGTGAGAAGACGGCTTGCCATCCTCGTCAGCCTGATGTTCGTCGCGGCGCTGGCCGCCTGCGCGCAGCTCCACACCGCGGTCAAGCCCGTCCACTTCGAGACCGTAAACCCCGTCCCGCCGGGGGTGCCCGCGACCCTCTCCACGGCCGATTTCGTCCGGGAGATCGAGGCCGCCCCCCGGACGGCGGTGCTTCTTCCCTTCGCCGATTACTCCCCGGAAAACTCCCCGGCCGTCCACACGGAGTGCCACGACCTGCTTCAGGCCGCCCTGGTGAAATCCCTGCGGGCGGGGGGGTTCGAATCCGTCATTTACGGCGCGCCTGTAACCGATCATTTGCTGCAGCGCGGCGTGATCCTGGAAGCCGCCCCGCTCCTCGAAAAGGAGTCTCCACGGACCTCCCTTCTTTTTTTCGAGATCGAAGAGGGAGAGTGGAGCCCGGTCATGAACCGGAGGATCGGCACCCTTATTCATCAGAACCTGATCGCCATCCGCGCCCTCAAGGGACAGGTGAACTGCAGCCCCCTGAACCGGCAGGGCATTCACGGCATCGGGGCCGCATTCGGAGCGGACTACGTGATCCGGGGCCGGATCACCGTGTTTCAGTCCGGCCTGAAGTGGGAACTCTTTCCTCACCCGGAGGACGTGCTGGCGTTCTACTTTCCGGACCCGGCCAGACGAGCGCCGTTCATGGGTGTCTCGAGCCTGAGGGCATTCGAGTGGTTCGGCGGGGGCCCCGCCATACCGCCTCCGGCCACTATCCGTTCCGAGGAGAATCAGCCCTTCCGGAAGCACGGGCGGAAGGTCACCCCCGTGGTGAGGCTGGATCTGTTCATCCAGGACGCCGCGACCGGAGACGTGGTGTATGCGCAGTCGGCGGAGACGCGGGCCCTCCAGCTTTACAGCATCGCCCGGCACGGCCGGTCCGAGCCCTACCAGCACTTCGACCGGGCCGTGGCCAGGGCCGTGGATCGGCTCGTCGACCCGCTGCTCTAGCCCGTCCTTCTTCATGTGCCTGCCCCGAAGCCTCGCAGAGCCGGGTGAGCGCGGTTCATCTCAGCGCAATCCTCGCCACCTCCCACAGATCACGGGCGTGGTGATCGGCCTCGAGCCGCTCGTCCTTGTACGCGACAAACGGTACCCCGGCGGATGCAGCGGTTTCCGCGTCCACCGGCGAGTCGCCCACGTACAGCGCATTCCCGGCGTCGATTCCGTAGTGGTCCAGCACCTTGATGAGGGGATCGGGGTGGGGCTTGGGTCGGGCCACATCAAGGGACGAGACGACCACGTCGAAGATCCCCGTGAGCCCGTGCCGCTCCAGGACCCACTCGATCGTGTTGCTCCGGTTCGTGGCCACGGCCAGCCCGGTGGACAGCCCCAGGCAGGAAAGGACCTCCCTGAGCCACGGCTCCATGACCATGTCCAGGATGAAGGGCGCGTAGTCCACCTCCCACCGGTACCTCAAGGCCTCCTCCAAGTGGGGGGAGTCTCGAAAAACGTGCCGGATGGACTCGTCCGCCGTGTGCATGTGCACGTAAGCAACGTCCTCCTCGGCCATGGGGGAATGGCCGAACCTCGCGAGGATGTGGTTGTAGAAGTTCCGGTTGGCCTGCCTGGAATCGAACATGACGCCGTCACAGTCGAAGATGACGGCCATGGCTTTTTTTCTTGTCTTCATCAACGGCACCGCTGTAAGTAATTGAGACGTTCTTCCCATGAGGGGACGTTCTTGCATAATTCGACAACTTTGCCCAGGATCAAGTTTCGACGATATCATACCTCAAGGGGGGCATTAAGGACTGCCCGGCCCGAAGCGGAAGTTATCGAATTATGCAAGAACGTCCCCTATTTAAAACGAAAGGGTGGATAATGGAGATCCAAACGGACTACCTGGTCATCGGGAGCGGAATCGCCGGGCTCATCTTCGCACTCGAGGCGGCCCGCACGGGCGAGGTCATCATCGTGACGAAGAAGGAGAAGGCGGAGACCTCCACCAACTATGCCCAGGGAGGCATCGCCTCGGTCTTCGACCTGGAGGACAGCTTCGAGTATCACATTCAGGACACCCTGGAGTCCGGCGACGGCCTATGCCACGAGGACGTGGTGCGGATGGTGGTCGAGGAAGGACCTGCCCGCATCCGTGAGCTGATCTCCTACGGCGTCCACTTCTCCCACCGGGAGGACGGCGGCGACGACCTGGACCTCGGCAAGGAAGGCGGCCATTCACGCAGGAGGATCGTCCATACCAAGGATCGCACGGGACACGAGGTGGAACGGGCCCTCCTGGACCGCATCGAGGCGAACCCGAACATCACCCTGCTCGAGGACCACATGGCCATCGACCTTCTCACCAAGACCACCCTGGTCAAAAGAGGGATCGTGGCGTCGGAGACCTCTGAAACCTGCTGGGGGGCCTACGTACTGGACGTCCTGAAAGGCCGTGTCGTCACCTTTCTCTCGAGGGTGACGGTCCTGGCCACAGGAGGGGCGGGGAAGGTGTATCTGTATACCAGCAACCCGGACATCGCATCCGGCGACGGCGTGGCCATGGGGTTCCGAGCGGGGGTCAAAGCGGCGAACATGGAGTTCGTGCAGTTCCATCCGACCTGCCTGTTTCATCCCCAGGCCAAGAACTTCCTCATTTCCGAAGCCGTCCGCGGGGAGGGCGGCGTCCTGCTGGACAGCAAGGGGCGCCGGTTCATGGAGGAGTATCACCCCCTCAAGGATCTGGCCTTTCGAGACATCGTGGCCCGCTCCATCGACCTGGAGCTCAAGAAAAGCGGCGATGAGTGCGTCTACCTGGATATCAGCCACAAGCCTGCGGATTTCATCAAGAAACGATTCCCGCACATCCACGCCACCTGCCTGAAGTTCGGCATCGACATCACCCGGGAGCCGATCCCCGTCGTGCCGGCGGCCCACTACATGTGCGGGGGGCTCCTCACGGACAAGAACGCCATGACCGGCATCAACAACCTCTATGCC
Organism: Deltaproteobacteria bacterium; assembly: GCA_021737245.1. Lineage (GTDB taxonomy): Bacteria > Desulfobacterota > DSM-4660 > Desulfatiglandales > HGW-15 > JAIPEI01. Next base: position 7,687 of record JAIPEI010000030.1, read on the forward strand.
GTGGGGGAGGTGGCCTGCACGGGGCTGCACGGCGCCAACCGCCTGGCCAGCAACTCCCTGCTCGAGGCCCTGGTCTTCTCCCGCAGGGCTGCAGAACGCGCGATCCGGGACATGGAGGCAAACAGCAAGGGTCCCCTTCCCCGCGCACCGCTCTGGGATCCCGGAACCGCCACGGACAGCGAGGAGATGGTCGTGGTCACCCAGAACTGGGACGAGATCCGCCGCTTCATGTGGAACTACGTGGGCATCGTGCGGACGAGCAAGCGACTGGCCCGCGCCCGGCACCGGGTGCTGAACATCCAGCAGGAGATCAAAGAGTACTACTGGAACTTCCTGGTCACCCGGGATCTCCTCGAGCTGCGCAACCTGGCCATGATCGCTGAGCTGATCATCACCTGCGCGTCCCAGCGAAAGGAGAGCCGGGGGCTCCACTACAACCTGGACTACCCCGAGCGGGACGACGACCACTGGAAGCGGGACACGGTGGTGGCAAAGTGAGGAAAACAAAACCGGGGCCGGATCCCGGCGCGCGACAGGGCGTCGTCGCGCGTCGAGACCCGACCCCGGCGGCTATCGTCGTTCCGGGGAAGTCCCTAGTACGCGGCGTACTTCTTCCGGCTTTCAATCTCGGGCGGAAGCTCGCTCTCCCCGCTCTCCAGGTCCATCCAGGTCTTCAGGAACGTGTAGATCAGGCCGGCCCCGATGACGGCCAGGGCCACGTAGAGCAGTCCCATGAAGACCAGGTAGTCCGCATTCCAGTGCCATTCAAACGATAACGGTGTCATGGCTTTCGACCCCTTCTTTCACCCCGGATCCTCCGGGGTCTTCTTTTGACTTTCCTCTCCTCTTTCCTCTTGTCTCTTTCCTCTCATCCTTATCCGTTCATCGCCGGGTTCAGCTCCTGCTCCTTCGGGAAGACCGGGAGATAGCGGTAGGAGACCGAGAAAAGCAGGAACCCGTATCCCACGAGGGCCATGGCGATTCCCCACTCCTGCCAGGTCGGCAGGTAGCTCCAGAAGCGTGCAAAGGGCATGACCGGAATGGCCAGGGTCGCGATGATGAAGACGAAGCGGTTGAGCACGATGCCCGTGCAGTTCATCAGGCAGGCGACGATGAGCCCGGCCGGGTTCTGCCGTACCTGGGGGATCATCAGCATGACCGCCGGCACGATTCCGAAGATCCCGATCTCCGCGATCAGCATCCAGATCCCGTAGGGACCCTCCCGGTAGAAGTCCATCAGGCCGAGCCCGGCGTTCGGAACCGTGGTGTTCGCCCACACCGCAGTGTCGATGATCTTGAGCACGAGGTAGCCCGACAGGAGCCAGCCCGACAGCCTGGCCAGGAACTGTACGGCATTGTCCGGGACCAGCTTCTTCCGGCTGATCGCCTCGGTCAGCTTGGTGCAGAGGATGGTGAAGCAGGGTCCGGCGGCGATGGCCGAGAACACGAACAGGAAAAAGGTGGTGGGCCACACGTAGAAGTCCCACCGCTCCGCAAAGGGCCGCGCGTACATCACGCCGAACATCCCGCCCAGGGATCCCTGGTGGAAAAAGGAAAGGAACGTTCCCGTGGCGGCGAAGACCCCCATGATGTGGTGCAGGTTGTGGCCGAACAGGCGCAGGTGGGGGACCTTCTCGATCTGCCGGTTCTCCAGGATGATGGGAATGTACTCGATGGCCAGCACGCCCAGGTAGGCCGAGATGCAGAAGGACACCTCGGTCAGCATGGAGTGGACATTGGCGTGCCAGAAGATGAACCAGCCCCGGATGGGCTGTCCGATATCGATCCCCAGCATGGCCACGGCGCCCGAGTAGCAGATAAACCCGATGATCACGGCCGCGTTGATGATCGACTTGAGCTCCTTCCGGCCGATCACGTAGGTCAGGAACCCGGTGAAGAAGGCGCCGGCCCCCAGGGCGATGACGGCCAGGTCGAAGACGATCCAGATCGCGAACGCGAAGATGTTGCTCATGTTCGTCTGGTTCAAGCCCTTCCACAGGCAGAGAAAGGCGGAAAGGCCTCCCCAGGCCAGCAGCGCCAGCCACGGCAGGGTCCAAAGCAGGAAGACCTTGGGGGAGCAGCGCTTCACACCTTCGGGGAACAGTGCCGAGTCCATTGATCATTCCTCCTGATCCAACCGCAAAACGATATTAAACAGGTTGAAACTCGTTGGGGTGGTAGTTGTCGGCCATGCGACGCACCCAGTCCTTGCTCGAGATGTAGTAGACCTTGGGTTCGGTCCCGATCCGCTCCAGCAGCCTGAAAGCCTGGGGGTGCTTGCTGAGCTTGGCGACCTTGGAGTCCGGATCGTTCAAGTCCCCGAAGGTGATGGCCTCGGCCGGGCAGACCTCGGTGCAGGCGGTGATGTACTCGCCGTCCTCGAGCTCTCGTCTGTCCTCGGCATACGCCTGCTCCTTGGCCCGCATGAGACGGTGGTGGCAGAAGGAGCACTTCTCGACCACGCCCCGCATACGCACGGACACCTCGGGGGAGAGGTACCGCTCCGTGCCCTTGGGGAAGTGGCCGTCCCACCAGTTGAAGTAGCGCGCCTGGTAAGGGCAGGCGGCCTGGCAGTACCGGCACCCGATGCACCGCGTGTAGATCTGGCTCACGATGCCGTTGTTGTAGTCCATCTTGGTCGCGGTCGGAGGACAGACGGAGACGCAGGGCGTGTGATTGTGGCAGTGCATGCAGGGGCGCGGGAAGTAGCTGACCTCGGTGTCCGGAAACGGTTTTCCGTTCGTCACCTTGAACAGCTGCATCCAGGAGATCGTCCGCTGCTTGTCCGTCTCATCCCTGATGACGGACAGGTTGTTCTCCGCCGCACAGGCCACCGTGCATGTCCCGCACCCGGTGCACTTGTCCAGATTGATTACCATGCCGTACTTGTACTTGCCTTCTGTGGCCTTCATTCCTCACCCCAAGTTTGTTGGTTGCAGGGTCCAGGGTTCAGGTTTCAGGGTCCTGTCTTTCCCCGTCGCTCGCTTCTAGGCTTTGCTCACCCGAACGCGCGCGCTCCACCACACGCTCTGCCCGCTCAGGGGGTCCTTGCCGGCCGCCACCAGGTTCATGGGATTCACGCCTTTCCCCTTCTGGTAGATCCCGTAGGCCGTGTGGCCGAACCCCATCGGCAGGTACAGGTACCCGGGCATGGCGCCTTCGAAGCGGTCCACCCGGGCCTTGACCTCCCCTGCGTCAGACTGAATCCGGATCCGTTCCCCCTGCTCCAGCCCGAGACGATCGGCTGTCGCCGGGTTCATCTTCACAAAGGACTCATCCTTGCGCAGCTGGGTGTCGAAGAGCGTCTTGGTCAGGAAAGGCGGGTTGGGAAGCCGGTCCGTGGACACGTTGAACAGCTCGTAAGGGACCAGCTTCAGCCCCTCCTCGCCGTCCCCGGAGAGGGTCTGCTCGTAATGCGGCATGTACGCCTGGTCCCCGACGGCCTCGACGCCCATCTTCCTCAGGCCGTCTCCGGCATCGCCTCCCGCAGCCGCCTTCACCGCCTGCTCCAGCCGCCCGCTGGCGAACTCGAACTTGCCGCTCGGGGTCCGGAAGCAGGAGAGCCAGGTATAGAAGGCGTGCGTGGGCCGGTACCAGAAGCCGCTGGACTCCAGCTGGTCCCACAGATCGTCGAAGGAGTCGTAGTCCGGCGAAACGGACCGTCCCCGGGCGAAGGTTTCCCAGGCCGGCTTCGACTCGTCCCAGCTCGTGAGCCCCGGGCTCTCGGCCAGCCCCCGGAGGCGCTCCTTGAGCGCTTCCTCGAAGCCCCCCCAGGGAAACGCAGCGGCCACCGGATCCCCGATCTTTCCGGCCAGGGCGATCACCGCATCCCCGCTGTGACGGGTCTTGTACAGGGGCCTGACCACAGGCCTGGAGAGTCCCAGGAAGGGGTACTGCAGCCCGGTGGGCCAGACCACGTCCTCCAGCTTCTCCAGGTTCGTGTGGTCCGGCAGGATCAGGTCCGCCATGGCCGCGGTCTCGTCGCGGAAGGGCGAGAAGCTGACAATGAACGGAATCTTTCCCAGCGCCTTTCCGAAGGCGCCGCCGTCCGGCAGGGTGTAGACGGGGTTGGCCGCAAAGACGAGCAGCGTGTCCACGGGCGGGGTCCCGTTGCTTTCCAAAACGGCCCGGGAGAGGTTTTCGACCAGGGATTCGCTCAGCGGAAGCCGCGGGCTCCCGGAGCCGTTCAGCCGGCCGGTTTCGAGGCCCCTCGCCGCCACGGCGTCCGGGCTCACGTCCGCCCAGGAGGCCACGGGCAGCCCCTCCTGAACGACGGCTCCGCCCGGCTTGTTGATGTTGCCCTTGAGCGCATTGAGGCTCTGGACGGCCATGCACTCCAGAAGGCTTCCATTGAGGTTCCCCTTGCCCTTGCCGTAGAGTGCCAGCGGAGACTTGGCCTTGCCGAACTCCCGGCCGATGGCGACGATCCGGTCTGCGCTCACCCCCGTGATTCCTTCGACCTCCGCCGGGGCATAACCGTCCAGCACCATGGACCTGAAGCCCTTCCGGTTCCTCCCCTCCTCGTCGGTCCAGTCCTCGAACCCGTGGGTGTAGTTCGACAGGAAGGAGAGGTCCACGAGCTTTTCCCGAATCATCACGTGGGCCAGGCCCAGGGCCAGGGCCGCCTCGGTGCCGGGCCTCGGCGCCACCCACCCGTCCGACTTGGAGGCGGTGTTGGAGGCCCGGGACTCCACCTGAACGACCTTGGGACCATTGCCGTTGGAGCTCTCGTGCCACCGGCCCCAGGCGGCGATTACGCGCCCCGGTGCGCCCCACCCCTCGATCAGCGCCGGGCCGACGCTCAGGATGTAGTCCGCGTTCTCCAGGTCGTAGGCCATGGGCCCGGGGTTTCCCTGCATGAGCAGGTTGGCCGTGGTGTAGGTGTCCTCGATGGACGGCATGCGGAAGTAGTTGGGGCTCCCCACCGACTCGAGGAGCCGCCGGATCAGCGTCCCTTCGGCATTGCCGCGCCGGTTTCCGTCCACCGCCGCCAGGGCCTCGGGCCGGCCTTCCTTTCGAAGCATGCCGATCCGCTCGGCCAGCGTGGCCAACGCCTCGCTCCACGAGATCGCAGTGAACTGACCCGCGCCGCGCGGGCCGACGCGCTTCATGGGAGACGTGAAGCGGATGGTCTCGTCGTAGAGCAGCTGAAGACCGCCCGCGCCGAGGGGGCAGATCCCGCCGGGGTTCACGGGGTAGTCCGTGCGCCCTTCGATCTTGACGGCCCGATCGCCCACCTTGCGCACCTCGATGCCGCACCCTCCGGGGCAGAGCGTGCAGACGCTCTTCTCGTGGTCGAACCGCCCCTTCTCGGGCTTGGGGACCCAGGGCCAGTTGTTCTGGGTCCAGATGGCGATGTCATCCATCAGCTTCCACGGCAGCGGGGTCATGTGGATACCGGCGGCGCCGCCGGCGAGCAACTGGATGAAATTCCTTCTGTTGATCTCCATGGCTCTCTTCCCCTTATTTGTGGCAAACGAAGCAGGCGTTGTTTTGCTCCTGGTGATGGATGGTGTGGCACTCCGCACAGTCGTCCATCTTCATGCTGGACATCTTGATATGGTAAGTCTCCTCGCCCTGCTCGGTCTCGATGGTCCGCAAATACTGCTCGTCATCTTCGGTCTCGTACATCCCGGCCTCTGCGGGCTTGATGTTCTTCGAGTAGCCGGCGATGTTCCGCCCCCAGATGTCGATACTGTAACCGGTCAGACGGTTCTCCTTGTACACGGGAAGGGTCTCGGACCGTCCGTGGTCGCCGTGGCACTGGCCGCAGGTGAGCCCTCCCATCTTCACGTGGGCGATGTGGGAGAAGTAGACGCATTCGGGCTGATCGGAGTAGACGAGCCAGGGGACCTCTTTTCCCTCGGCCACGTACTGCTCCAAAAAGATCTTCTCGTCCTCGGTCTGCCCGTAGGGGAACTCCGGGTCGTCGTGGCACATGGTGCACGTGTCCATGCCCGGGATGCCCACGAACGTTCCGTCCTCCCGGAAGTAGTGGCAGTACATGCAGAGCTCCTGCTCCGTCTCTCCCTCGATGCCGATGTCCGGGTTGGTGTGAACCACGTGGCTGAAGTTGAACGGCTGCTGCTGGCTGGAGTACAGGACCATGGGGAAGACGACCCAGCCCACGATGAGGGCCGGGACGAGTCCGGCGAGGACGAAGAGCCAGCCCTTCAACGAAAACGGGGGAAGGAAGGTGGAGTTCAGCAGCCCGCCCGATTCGTTTGAACCGCCCTGCGGCCTCTTCTCGGAGGCATTCGATTGATTTTCCATAGAGTCAACCCTCTTCCTGGTGAATGGAACGAACGTTACCCGAAAGGCCAACAATTGTCCTGCGTATTTACTCCCTGGCCGGACCTTTGTCAAGGAAAAACAGGTGGGCTCATCACGGAAAAACCCGGGAAATCAAGCTGCTTGGCACATACTTCTGGATCCGGGGAGGTGGAAACGAAACGGGAAAGGGAGGGGAAAGGAATGGAACGTCCGGGGGCGGATCGCCCCCGGACGGGAAGCACTAACGGCGAAACTTCAGGGAGCTGAACTTCTTCATGCGTTTCCGCCGCCGCTTGGCGGCCTTGGCCTGCTTCTTCTTCTTGGCTACGCTGGGCTTATCGTAGAAGCGGCGCTCCTTGATCTCCGAGAAGAAGCCTTCCTTGGTCAGCTTCTTCTTCAGGTCCTTGATCGCCTTTTCGATCTGGTTGTTCTGTACGACGACTTTCATATGATCATCCCTCGCATCGGGTATTGAAAAAAGCATCCCCGCCGGTCGCCGGGATGCTTTCCTGTCCACCCGCCGGTATTCACAGGGTGTGGGGTCAGCTCACATCATGCTCCATGGGCCCGAGCGCCGACGCGGCCGCAGCCACGGCATCCAATGTCCGGAAAGGCCTCCGGTGCGGCAAAGGGTGATCCCGCCGGGGAAGCGGCCTCTTCGGACCGTCCGGCGGATGGGATACCCGCTTGATGGAATGCAAGGAACATCACCCCCTTTGCCTCCCCGCCGGCCCCGGCCGCCGGCTTGGTTCGCCGTCGGCCCTTGTCGGCTCGGGGATCCCGGCGCCTCCCGGAGGGGAGATCGGCCGGAGCTGAATGATTTTTGCCGGAAAAACTTACAAATTATATGAAATCCGTCCCGTTTGTCAACCGGCATTTTGAGAGTTCGGTTCGCTGCTCCAGGGTCCTGCCTTTGCCTTTCCTCACCTCTCACCTCTTTCCCCTCGCCTCTAATCTTGCCACCGCCTCGATGTGGTACGTGTGCGGGAACAGATCCACCGGCTGGATCTCCAGCACGTCGTACATGCTGCTCATCCCGGCCAGATCCCGGGCCAGGGTGGCCGGGTTGCAGGAGACGTAGACCACCCGGCCACACCGCCGGTTCAGGACCTCGGCCAGCACGTCCCGGTGCATTCCGGCGCGGGGCGGATCGATGATGAGGACGTCGGCCTGCGCGTCCAGACCGGCGAGGGTCTCGCGGACGTCGCCGGCGATGAACCGGCAGTTTTGGATCCCGTTCCCGGCGCAGTTCCGCTCCGCGTCCGCCACGGCGCTCTCCGCCACCTCCATGCCGATGACCCGCTCCGCCCGGTCCGAGAGAAGAATCGGAATGGTCCCGGTGCCGCTGTATAGATCCAGGACCGTCTCCGTCCCGTCGAGCGCGGCGTAAGCGGTGACGGTCTCGTACAGGGACTCCGCGCCCCGCGTGTTGGTCTGGAAGAACGAGTTGGCCGAGATGCGGAACGTGTAAGGACCCAGCCGGTCCTCGAGGATGCCGTCGCCCGCCAGGACGTGCTCCCGCTCGCCCACGGCAATGGCGGCCCGCCGCGTGTTCACGTTGTGGACCACGGTCCGGACCCCGGGGAACCGCTCCCGGAGGTCCCGGGCAACGGGCTCCAGCGCTCCTGGGCGGTCCTCCGCGGTCACCAGGTTGACCAGCCACTCGTCGCGGGCCACCGAGTGGCGGAGGGTGAGAAACCGCCAGAACCCCTGGTGGCTCTTGATCCCGTACACGGGCAGCCCGCTCTGCCGAACCCGCTCCCTGACCGCTCCCAGCAGCTCGTTTCCCAGGGGCGCCTGAATCAGACAGGCCTCCACGTCGATGATCTTGTTGAAGGTTCCGGGAACATGCAGCCCCAGGGCGAGCCCCCGCTCCACGTCCTCCCGGCCCATCTCCCCGGGCAGGAGCCATCGCCGGTCCGAGAAGGAGAACTCCATCTTGTTGCGGTACCCGAACACGCGCTCTGAGGGGATGGTCTCGTGAACGGGCACGTTCTCGAGCCCCCCGATCCGCTCCACGGCGTCCCGGACATGGTCCCGCTTGTAGTCGAGCTGCTTCGGGTAGGCCACGTGCTGCCACTGGCAGCCGCCGCAGACCCCGCTGTAAGGGCAGGGCGGCTCGACCCGGTCCGGTGAGGGCTCGAGGAGCTCGATCAGGCCGGCCTCTGCATACCCCTTTTTCTTCCGAAACACCCGCGCGCGCACCCGGTCCCCCGGCGCCGCGTCCCGGACGAACACCACGAACCCGTCCGTGCGCGCCACCCCGAACCTCCCGTGCGCCATCCGCTCGACATGCAGCTCGAGCTCCTGTCCTTTTTTCACGGTCATGGCGATCCCCTCCTCCCTTCCTCCACCCTCTCGAAGACCCGGCTCAGCATAGGAGCCGTGACCGGTCCAAGTCCAGGGAAAATCCGGCGCCCCGAAACCACAGACGTATCCTTTTGTGTCCCGAGTGTGTTCCACCTTTCTTCCACGTTTCAGGCTTTTCCGTATTCAGATATGCATGGATTCGGGCTCTGGCGTCTCTGTAAAGAAACTTTACAGTTGATCGGTTTCTTTACACCTCCCTCCATCCGGCACCCGCAACATTGTCGTTTCCTTTCAGTATATTACCTCCCAATTGCCCTTTGGTACGGGTCTTGCTCAAAGGTACGCTTGAAGAAGGTCTACCCGCAATGCCCACGCACGTTCTTTCCAACCGCTTAAGGAGAACGCATGACGCGGAAGCAAACCGGATTCACCCTCCTGGAGCTCATGATCACCATGGCAATAGCGGCCGCCCTTATAGGGGTGGCCGTTCCCGCCTTTTCCGTCTGGCTCCCCAACTACCGGCTCAGGAACGTCGCCCTG